>DASSCH010000167.1:0-8624 GCA_035697905.1 Nitrososphaeraceae archaeon | reverse complement strand
TGTGAGAGCGCCTTCTCCTGTGCCGATTTCTAGCACTTTTTCAGTTTTTGCAAGGTTTGCCTCGCGAATAATTAGTTCTAGAACCGTTCTATCTGTAAGTATATGCTGCCCTAGAGAGTTCGGACCAGTGAGTCTCATCTCCTCACGAACAAGTTCATGCGAGCCTCACCAGTTATTTCCTCCACGATTCTCCTTGCTATCAATTTGGCAGGGTCCTTTAGACCAATTCTGTCTTGGATATCCTGGAAGGACTCAAATTTCTTAGCTTCCCTCCCTTTAATTATCGCCATCATGTACGTCTTCCCGATTCCCGGAATGAGCTCTAGAGCATGAATTCTGGGAGTTACCGGTTGGGCAATATTCACATAATCGATAAATCTCTTTTCGTTCTCCGATACAATTTTTTCGACCGTCGCAAGCAGTTCATTTTTGGCCGTCTGAGATATACTTGAATATTCCAATCTTCCTAGTACGCTGATAATCTTTTCTCTTCCGTCTCTTCCTATGTACAATCTTTCTCCTACTTCAAAGGTTGCGTTCCCATATCCCAATAATTCCAACAATGTGAGTCTTTCTTCGCCAATTGCCTGTATTATTACACCCTCACGACCCCTTACCGTTGAAGATTTTCCGCGCTGCGTGAAATCTAAGATGTAAGCATACTCTTCGTATTTGCGCTGAGGCTGGTGATGATGTGCGTAATTATCATCAGTTTTCCAAGTACGATCGGATCTGTCCACAGACATTGACAATCGCTTAATTCCCACTTAATTGATTAGTGGCTGAATATTTAACTTTCAGCTTTCTCTTTTAATATCTCTAACATTTTTTCCAGGGTATTGGTCAAAATTAGTTTCTTCCATCCAAACGTAAATGACCTCAGTTCTTCAAGTGACTTTGGTAATATGTTGACTAGTTCGACTGCCTCTTCCTCCTTCAATTCACATTCCCTAATCTGTTCCTCGACCATCTTGCGTGAGGTTTTCGCATCAAGTTTTGAGAATCTTGTCACGAAATCAAAAGTCCATCTTTGGATCTGGTCCATTTCATCAGGTTTCACCTTCTCTAGAATCTCCTTAACCTCAGGTAATGTGATTATTTCTTTTTTGTCAATCTCTGTCATCGAACTAATTCACAGCCGTTAAATGCTTTACGTGATTGAGCCTAGTTTGTAAGATTTTCTGCTTATTGCCGATTACTACTGAAGTTTTCAGTGTCCTTCTTCCAACTTGCAACACACTCCCGACCTTACCATGGTATCTCCTATGGGGGGTTGTCTTATGTTCCCTAGGATCTATCACAATGATTACCTTGTCCCCAGGTTTGTACTCAGTTAGCAGATAGGATAATCCCTTTGGTACGTTACTCTGCGTCATAACTGAGCGAGACTTTCTCCTGTAACCGTGTGAGCTAGGCATTTTATTTTCTCTACTTATAGGCCTTAATTTAATGTAACTGCTTGCAGCAATCAATCTTGTTCTGGATCAGTAACACCCTTCTCCGAGAGTGAGAAAAGCACTTCAGTTTCTGGGTGATAAGGGCTGTCTACCATCCTTGCAATCCTATTCCTGCCTGATCGCTTGAGATAGATACGGTATGTGCTAGTATGGGCTACTACATTGCCGCCTGCCGGTCTGAAGACATCACCAAAAATTGAATCTGGAGAGGACTGAATCTGATTCGTAATTATGACAGCAACACCGTATGTTTCAGAAATTCTTAGGAGGATGTGCATAAACTTATTTAGTTTTTGCTGCCTTTCCGAGAGAGTCGCCCTACCCAAGAATTCCGCTCTATAGTGTGCAACTGCGGAATCCACGATAACAAGCTTAACCCCATTGGCATCTATGATTGGGCCTGTTTCGTCTATTATTAATTCTTGGTGAGCTGAGTTGTATGCTTTAGCTACAATGATGCTATCAAGGACTTGGTCAGGTTCAATTTTCCTTGCATTACATATGGAAACAATGCGTTCCGGTCTAAAGGTATTTTCAGTGTCTACGTAAATTGCTTTACCGCCCAGCCCTCCATGGGCTCTGTCCTGTGATACTATTACACACAAGCTGTGACATAATTGTGTCTTGCCAGTTCCGTATTCTCCATAAATTTCAGTCACAGCACGAGTCTCAACTCCTCCTGCTCCAAGTAAGGTGTCAAGGTTTTTAGAACCTGTTGATATTCGTTTAGCGGTAAGTCGTTTATCATACAATTTACGTGCAGTTACGAAGCTTTTCTCCAACACACCCGCGTCCTCAAGTCTTTGTCGAGCCCGATTACATAGGATAGCTGATTTTTCGATATCCATCCCCGTAGCCTCTGAAATATCAACCGGTCCTCTAACGACTAGATCCTTAAGTGATCTAAATCCGGAGTTTTCAAGATGCGTTCTTGTGGCGATTCCTATATCTTCTATGGAACAAAGATCTAGCGCGGTCTTTGGAGCATCATCGTCGTTCAAAGGTTAATACTTGGTAATCAATCCATTCTTAATTAGTCTTAGGTGAAAGGTTATTGTAACATGATTCTTCCACCTGATTCGACTACATACAACTTGTAAGATCTTGGAAAGAGATAGTCTATCTACCCACGCTCCCTTTAAATCCGCAACCATAAATTTTGCTATTGATTCGATTACCTTAGATGGAAACAGAAATTGACTTAAATCAATTTTGTCAGATGCAACAATTAAATACTAAAACGGACGTCTTGTTTCTTGTTTATCCTGGTGCGATAATTGCTAGTTGATTTGAACCTAAACGGGAAACAAGTCATTATTATAGGCGGAGGTACAGAGGGCTTAAGGAAATTGAGAGGGCTACAAGATCAGAACTGTGAAATAGTTCTGATCACGAACCGCCTGAATAAGATGATCAAGGGTCTGCTAGATATGGGAAAACTCTCTATACGAAAAGAACATGTCAAAGATTCCAGCTTTCTTAGAGATTATGAGAATCCATTTCTGGTGCTAGCTTGCACCAATAATAAACATCTCAACCGTGTAATAGCCAAAGAGGCTAGCTTAAAGGGGGCATTATCATATGCGGTAGACGACCCATCGGTTAGTGATCTCTCATATGCATCTATAATTAATGTTGAAGGGATCCTTCAAATCGCCATCTCTACTTCAGGGAGAAGTCCGATAGTAGCCAGAAGATTTCGGATCAAGGCAGAAAGGGTCTTAAGGAGATTAATAAGTAAGTCGGATATTGAAAACATACGACTCCAAGAAGCCGCGAGGAGAATGATTAGGACGAGAATACCTACCGTCAGTGAAAGAAAGGAATTTCTGTACTCTATTATTAATAATGCCACTATTCAGAAGCTTATTAAAGAAGACCGCATCGACGACGCTCGACAGGAATTAGTTGCATTAATAAACTCCTGGGAGGGTAAAGGAAACTAAATGACACAATTCGAGCCTCTGTATCGAGAGCAGCAATTCTGTAACGCTCGAATCACTTACAAGAAAGCCCCTATTCACCTTCTCGAAAGGTTCACGTTTAAGGATTTAAATGAAGCGTATGATAGATTCAGGGAGCTTTCACCTGATAGTGAATGTGTTATTTTGCAAACATGCAATAGAGTAGAAATTTTTTTGTCTTCGGAGGAGAAACCAGATGAACAAGATATATTGGACATTTGGTCATCAGTCACTGGTTTTTCAACAGAGGAATTTTCAGGCAATGTAGAGTTTAGTTTCGGACATGAAGCCATTTTGCATTTATTAAGGCTAGCTTCCGGTCTTGATTCTTTGGTAATAGGAGAGGATCAAATATTAGGACAGGTAAGGAGGTCTTTTGAATTCTCGAGGTCCAATGACCATTCTAGCTCAAACATCTCGTTAATATTCACGAAAGCCCTCAAAGTTGGAAGTAAAGTTAGGACAACTACTCGTTTGAACAAGGGTAACGTCTCTATTGGTTCAGTGGCCGTAAACATCGCAGAGAACTATTTCGATGATCTCAAAAATAGAAGCATATTAATAATTGGGTCTGGGGAAGGGGCAAGTCTGGTCGCAAAGTCATTAAGGCAGAGGGAGGTTAGATTTATGATTACTAGTAGAACCTTTGAAAGGGCTAAATCCTTTGCAGATACGGCAGGCGGACATCCTATCGCTTTTGAAGGTGCTCTATCTGGTCTGACTGAATATGATGTAGTCTTCGTATCCACGACTGCACCCTATTTCTTGATTACGTATGAAAGGATAAGCAAAGCGATGTCGACAAGAAACAAGGGGATGTTGGTTTTCGATCTTTCGAATCCTAGAACCGTGGAGGACCAAATTAGTACCATTAAAGGGATCAAACTAATTAATATGGACCAGATTGCCGAAATAGCAGAGAATAATCTCAAACTTAGAAAAAATGAAGTATCTTCTGCGGAACGGATTATCGATAAAGAGGTCCAATCATTCGCGGATATTCTTAAAAATAAGCGAGTAGAACAATTGATCGATTCAGTTTTCAGGTCAGTTGAAACATTGCGGGAAGCTGAACTTGAGAAGGCAATGTCCATTTTTTCAGCAAAGTTAGGTGTAGAAGACAGGAGTACAATTAGGGAGCTTTCCCGTTCTATAGTCTCTACTATTTTGTCGACTCCTATGAACAACTTGCGGAAAGAGGTCCGAATAGGAAGAGTCCCTGAAAAAGATTTAATCAGAATCGTCGAAAGCTTATTTAATTATGATAATGGATAAATCTTCGCCGGGATTTCCGAAGGTAAGGCTAAGGCGGCTCAGAAAGAATTCAGCGATACGACAGCTATTGCAGGAGACCAGAATTTCAATCAAAGACTTTATTTATCCAGTTTTTGTAAAAGAAGGAATTTCTATTGCTGAAGAAAGTAAAGCAATGGTTGGCGTACGAAAATTCCCTTTATCCGGTCTCATAAAAGAAGTCCAGGAGTGCTATGATCTTGGAATACGCGCATTTATCATCTTTGGGATCCCTTCCTCAAAAGACGAAGGCGGTAGTTCATCATTTAGTAGACATGGGATAGTGCAACAATCGATAGAATCTCTTAGGAACGCCTTCGGCGATAAAATAGTAATTATGAGCGACGTATGCTTATGTCAGTACACCCTTTCAGGCCATTGCGGAATTTTAAAGGGAAGTGAGGTTGATAATGACCTAAGCCTAGAGCTGCTTGCTAGGATAGCCGTGAGCCACGCAAATTCAGGTAGTGATATGGTGGCACCCTCTGCAATGATGGACGGTCAAGTAAAGGCCATTAGGGAAGCATTAGATAGCAGTGGCTTTACTGACACTATTATACTAGGATACTCTGCAAAACACGCTTCTTCATTATATTCCCCATTTAGAGAGATTTCCGATTCCTCCCCATCATTAGGTGACCGGAAGACGTATCAAATGTCGTTTCTCAATCATCGAGAGGCCCTTAGAG
Source organism: Nitrososphaeraceae archaeon (assembly GCA_035697905.1). GTDB lineage: Archaea > Thermoproteota > Nitrososphaeria > Nitrososphaerales > Nitrososphaeraceae > TH5896. Next base: position 3,221 of record DASSCH010000167.1, on the reverse strand, counting down.
AAGTGATGATGGATATACAGGAAGGAGTAGACATAGTGATGATCAAACCTGCAGTGCCTTATCTAGATTTGATCAGGAGAGTAAGAGAGTTGACAAATCTACCCTTATGTGCCTTTAGTGTTTCAGGTGACTACGCCATGATAAAAGCTGCTTCCACTCAAGGTCTGATTGACGAAAAACAAGCAGTGCACGAAATACTAACTTCAATAAAGAGGGCCGGTGCTGATATCCTGATAACGTATCACGCCAAGTTGATTTCTCAGATACTAAGCGGCGAATAAAAAGCTCGGAATGAAATTATAACGACTCTTATAATCTGGTATTTGATCTATGAATGTACAATAACTCGCGTAGCCTTTATGATCGGGCAATTAAAGTTATTCCAGGTGGTGTTAACAGCCCGATTAGGTTCTTCAAGCCATATCCCTTCTTTGCGGCTTCGGCGAACGGCAGTAGAATAACTAGTAGTGACCATGTAAGTTATGTGGATTATTGCATGGGTTATGGGTCACTACTTTTAGGGCATGCAAATAAGGAAATCCTGGAAGATGTCAAATCGCAGCTAGCTTCTGGTTCTCTTTACTGTATTCCTACCGAGAAAGAAGTTATCCTTGCGGAAATGATTGCTCGACTTATTCCGACATGTGAAATGACAAAGGTTATGAATTCTGGGATGGAAGCGACCTTGAATGCTATCCGTCTCGCAAGAGCATACACCAGACAGAACAAGATTATCAAATTCGAAGGGTGCTACCACGGCGCTCAGGACTATTCTCTCGTCAAAGTCGACAGTACTGGGCATAGTGTGCCCTCATCAAGTGGCATTCCAAAAGAGTTTAGTTCGGAGACAATTGTAGTTCCGTTTAATGATCTTGAAAAACTGGAAGAGGTGATAAGAAAGAGAAATGATATCTCATGCATTATACTCGAACCAGTTCCCGCGAACATGGGTCTTGTTCTCCCTGACAAGGAATACCTTACCTTTATTAGAAAAATTACTTTGGAAAAAAATATTGTACTGATCTTCGACGAGGTTGTAACAGGTTTTCGTTTAGCGATTGGCGGAGCAAGTGAATTCTTTGGAATAAGACCCGATATCGTAACCTATTCAAAGTCAGTGGCTAATGGATTTTCTCTAGCGGCCGTTTGTGGTAGGCGAGAGCTGCTCGAACAGTTCTCTCCATTGGGAGATGTGTACCATGCGAGTACATATGCAGGAAATCCGATAGCAGTTACGGCCGCCCTCGCCACCATCTCAGCTTTGGACAGAGGTCGAGATCAAATATATCCAAGAATGACTAGAATATGCGATTCATTGATAGATGGTGTGAAGGAAGTTGCACATGAGAGAAAAGTCCCTTGTAAGATAAACAATATCAGTTCGATGTACCAGGTATTCTTTACCCCAGCTGATGTGAGGGATATGGCATCTGCCAGAACGTCTAACCTTGATATGTTCAATGTGCTTTTTAGGGCCTTGCTTGAAAAGGGAGTTTTTATCCCTCCCTCTCAATTCGAAACCTGTTTCTTGTCATATGCCCATGCAGATGAAGATATCGATAAAACGATCGAGGCGTACGAATATGCATTCAGTTTGATGAGGGCTAGGAATTGAGGAACTACACAGTAGGAACAAGACGTAGCAAACTAGCCCTAGAACAGACCAAATCTGTAGTAGATTTGCTAAAAAAAAGTAAGAGACAAACGGACATAAAGATTCTCAAAATCAGCTCCTCCGGAGACTTAGACGTAAGGCCACTCTATACCTTCGACCGGAAAGGCATATTTGAGAAGGAGATTGATCAAGCAGTGATTGACGGACAAGCTGATTTTGCGGTTCACAGCGCAAAGGATGTACCAACTGAGCTCTTTTCGGATCTCAGCTTGGCCTCCGTGCCGAGTAGGTCTGCGGCCAATGACGTACTAATACATCGGAATGGATTGAAATTAAATGAACTACCTTCAGGAGCCGTGATTGGGACCAGTAGTTTAAGGAGGGCCGTCCAGCTCTTGAGGATGAGACCTGAATTAAAAGTAAAACCAATCCGCGGAAATATAGAGACGAGAATTAAGAAAGTTGAGACTGGCGCGTATGATGCCATCGTTTTGGCCCAGGCAGGTTTAGATCGATTGGGTTTAACCAGGTATATTACGGAACGATTTACCGTTACAGATTTTGTCCCAGCTGCTGGACAAGGGGCACTGGCGCTTATCTGCAGGAGCGATAGGCCTGAACTGCTAGATCTTTTGAGATTGATAGAAGACACTCGATCGCGTGCTGAATTGGAGGCGGAAAGGAACCTCTTGTCGGTGGTCGAAGGAGGTTGTAAATTCCCAGTCGGCGTCGTAGCTTTATCCGACAAGGATCCAAACCTATTAACCCTAATTGCAAAAGTATTCTCTGCTGACGGTACAGATCATATCTTTGTTACAGAAAAAGGGCGATTCGAGGATGCACGAAGCATAGGAATCAAAGGAGGACAGAGACTATTGGATCGAGGTATCAAAGACTTCTCGAAGAGCTGGGAGTCGGCCTTAAAGAATTGGAATAATCTACTATGAATTCCTCAAAAGTTTTCATTTGCGGGGCCGGCCCTGGTGATCCAGAGCTTATTTCAGTCAAGGGGTACAGACTCTTAACGAAATGCGACGTAGTGCTTTACGACAGATTAGTTAGCATGGAGCTCATAGGCAAAATTCCTTCGACGATAAAAAAAATCTATGTTGGTAGGGAAACAGGTAAAGCCACCTCGACGCATCAGTCAAAAACGAACATGCTTATGTTGTCTTATGCTCAAAAAGGAAAAAGCGTATTGAGACTTAAGGGAGGAGACCCATTGATATTTGGAAGAGGGGGAGAAGAAGCTGAATTTTTACGCAAGCATGACATCCAATTTGAGATTATACCAGGTATTACTTCAGCAATTGCTGCGCCAGCCTATGCAGGAATACCTCTCACCCACAGAAACTACTCATCGTCGGTCGCATTCGTTACTGGTCATGAGAATGAAAGGAAGAACCATTCAGATGTAAATTTGAAGGCTGTGGCCACTGCTGTAGATACAATAGTTGTGTTGATGGGTGTAGAAAGAATAAAAGAAATTGTTCAGGATTTGCGAGCAGGTGGTTTGAACACAAATACAAGAGTAGCCATTGTGGAGAGAGGAACGATGAAAGATCAGAGAGTAATAGTTGGAACCTTGAACACTATTATGAAAAAG
>DASSCH010000166.1:0-5981 GCA_035697905.1 Nitrososphaeraceae archaeon | reverse complement strand
CAACTTTACTTCCAATCTTAGAATTGCCATTGCACAAGGTTCTTGTCTTGGAGGATCCACAGTAATTAATGACGCCGTCTGTTTTGAAATTCCTGATCTGGTAGTAAACCAGTGGCAAAAGGGTGCGGAGGGAGTATCCATATCAAAAGAAGAATGGCATGAAGCAATCAAAGAGGTATCAAAAAAAATTAATGTTAGCGAAGTAAAAGAAGACGAGCTAAATCTTAATGCTAGAAAATTAAGAGAAGCATGCCAGAAATTCCAATTACATGGAAAACCAATTCTACATCGTAAAAACTCGAGAAATTGTGGTCCTTCATTTACAGATCCTGATCTTAAATCCTGTGTCAAATGCGGCTTTTGTCATTTGGGATGTCACTATGATACAAAGCAAAGCATGCTTGTTACCTATATTCATGAAGCCCTCAACGACCCCCATGCAGACTACGCTGCATATTGTAATTGTAGAGTAGATAGAATTACCTATGACCAAGAATCAGGATTGACAACAGGTGTAGATGGAACTTTTACAGACTTGAGAGGTAATGAGCTATATAGAATAAGGGTAAATGCAAAAGTCGTCATAGTTTCTGCAGGTGCCATCGCATCTTCGAACCTTCTTCAAAAATCAAATATTGGAGGAGAAAAAAAAGTTGGAAAGGGATTAGCATTGCATCCAGCACCATTTGTAATGGGAGTATTTGAAGAGGAGGAGATAAGAGCAAATAGAGGAATACCCATGTCATATACCTGCCACGAATTTGGAGTCACTAATGGAGTAGAAAATGGTGGATTTTTGATTGAAAGCATATTTTTACCAGTATTTCAAATGGCCCTTGCAATCCCTAGTTTTGGGATTGACCATGCCAAAATGATGGAGCGCCTTAACAATTACACAATGGCTGGAATAATGACCAGGGATGAACCTGTTGGAATTGTTACAATCTCCTATAATGGCCATCCCAAAGTCGAATACAATTTGGCGCCAAAAACAATTGACGATATGGCGCGTGGAATGGCAATACTTGCCAAGATGTGGTTTAGTATAGGCGCAAAGAGCGTCATTACCTCTCACAGGGATATGCCAGAGATAAGAACAAAAGCAGATATTCCAGTGCTAAAAGATGCAGTGAGAAACAATCCTGATGGTCTAATGATCGGCTCGGCTCATCCACAAGGAGGAAACAAGATGGGAAGCAATACAGATGAATGTGTGGTAGATTCTGATTGTAAGGTATATGGGTTTGAAAATCTGTATGTATGCGACGCTAGCGTATTTCCCACTGCACTAGGAGTCAACCCTCAGCTGACTGTCATGGCGCTAGCAACAATGACTGCTAATAAGATAATTAAGAATTGGCAGGAAATTGAGGACAATGTTAGTGGAACAAGCCTGTTGGACAAAAAGAAGATATCGTCTGAAGAAACACCAGCGGCTACTGATACTTCTTCTTATACTACTACTCGCAGCCCCACTGCGACTACTACTATTGCGCCTACTGCTATGCCCAGGAATTCACCAGAAGAAAAAACAAAAACAACAACAACACGAGCAGCCACCGCCACACCAAGTGAAGAATCTCCTCTTGGAATCACCTGCCATATCAATCAACCAAGATTCTGCACAGCTAGAGCAATTGGAGATCTATATGCGGTTACACCTCATAACTCTAGTTTATTACCAAAATTAGAGAATTCTCTAGACGAAACCATCGTCATTGGAAAGAATTGGAAATTTGATCCAAAGACTCTCAAAATCTATAACAACTTGTACTGGAAGGGGTTCTTTGGAAGAGATAATGATGCGCTCACCTTAGTGTTAAGATATTTTGGAGGATTCTATAAGAGATTCTGGAAAATTGACGACAAGTCAATGCGAGGAATAACTCATCCTTTTGAATCTCAAATAATTGATGCAAGAAGCATAGCAACTGAGAAAGAAGTTCCTGGATATGGAAAAGTAATACATCTAGAATACCAAGATGCACCTTACTCCTCTGCGTATGATCTATTAAAAATGGTAGATGAAAATACAATAATTGGCAAAGCATTTCTTGGTTCATTTGGACGAGGAGTAGAGCTTTTTAACTTTAGTATGTCCCGCGTCTATGATGTAGACTTTATGACAGAAGGCGATCTGCTAACCATATTCAGAAGTGATGAACTGAGCCATAAGCCAAAGGAAGAAGAGTTAGCTGGAGTTTGGGAAGGTATGTTAGTTTCAGACTCTGCTATAACTCCACGCTCCCAGCTCTTTTACTTTAATTATGAAGATGGGGAGATAGATATGCGCTACTCATTTGCCAATATACTCCAAGGTAGATCTGATGTAAGAATAACTGACTCCCTCTTCAGGTTAGATGACCAGACTCAACTATATGACGAGTTGAGAATGGTTACTCCAAACCTGGCTGTGGGGCGATGGGTGACAGAATGGTCCGACGAAGAATTGTTAAGGCCGATCATCGAAGACTTCAAAAGATATTGTCCAATTCCCATATCTGCAGAAGCTGAATCATTGCTGGATAAAATATCAAGACTCTCTGGATTAAGGGGCCCTAGACTTCCAAGGGAATTAGGACTAAGTTTTCTTGGAGTAGAGAAAGACGAAAAAACTAGAAAGACAAGGATTGGATTGTCGTACCTGCTGAAAAAGATAAGCTAATGTCTATTTTTTAGATTGCATGCGGCAAAATGACATAGAACACATCCTTTTTCAGGTGTGTTTGAGTCCTTTGTTTGAAGGTTTTTCTGCCGGAACCCTCTGGATCAGCTAAAAGTAATTTGTCTGCTCGCACTAATCTTTTGGAGAAGAGCTGAACCTTCAGTAGCATCACTAGACAAATTAGGCCTCCTCTTAATTCTTATGTTTTTTCGACAACATTATCCAAATTCGTCGTTATGGTTTAACCTTTTACAAATCTTAGTTTGAGCATTTCTAATGAGTTATCCGATTCCGTTATACTTGTGTTGATCTCTAGAAACGTTGATACTGCTATGTCTAACTTTACTCTACTTAAAAAGGGCTAGAATCTTTTCTTTACCAAAAAGACCTACAACAAGACCTGCAATGGCAGTACCTATAGCGATAATTATAGTAACAGCACCACTTGTGTTCAAGGCGGAGAAATCAGCCAATATGGAATCATAGGAGTTTAGTACATCCAACGTTAGACTTGATCTTTTCTGGATTGGACTAGCATCGATATCAGAGGCTGAAATAGTGTCAGTTCCAGGCAATTTGAGACGACTGGTAGAATTTATATCTGCAGTAATTTCAAGGGTTTTAGCCTGAGTTGGGTTAATTTCATTCCATAAAGGACCCTCATCATATCTATCTTTCAATATTGAAGGACCCTTGATAACTAATTGTGTAGTATTCCATCCATTCGGACGAATGTCTATTTCAGTTGTATCGCTGTCTGTATCTCTAAAGGTTGCACTCTGAATGTCTGCGTCCTTCTTATTAATACTAAGAGTCATATGAGAAAATGAATTCGTAAGAGCCTGTATTTTGATTTCTACAATCTTTTCTTGATTTGGTCCTATGCTAGGCCTTGCAGGATCGTATGTTATATTAAATTCGGGGAGCGGACCAGATATAGCACTTGTGATTTCACCAAAATTGCAATACTGAGTGCCCTTCACGAAATTAATATTCATAAAAAAGAAAGCACTATAATCGGTGGGAGAATTTATATCGTGAAGCCTAAGAGGAACATGTATCCACCGTTCTCCTTTTCCGTAGAATTTTGTGACCTTCTCTTCATAAATATTTCTATGCGCCTTGCCAGATGACATGTCATTAAGAGAGTTATTCCAATACTGATTACTGTTTTTCCAGTATATTTTCTGTATGTATCCGTGAGTCGATTCTGGCGGGATCACATAGATAGTTTTTGGAAGTAATTTGACTCCATACTGTGTATGATGAAGATACGCTCCTTGTATTGGAGAAAAAAAAGTAACAATATCTTGGCCAGAGAATTTTTCTACCTTTTGCCAATTTGAAGGATACTGTATTTCAATCTTTGTTCCATCAGCTGCAATGTTATATAGTGTATAATCGCCTTGATCTATCCGCGGGCTGTCATTTTTGGAGCTACCTGTTGAGTTATTAATATGAAATGAATTTATCATTTTCTGAATCTCGGGTTTGATTGCATTAAATTGTTCTATGTCTGTTTGATAAACAAGATTATAGACCATGTCGTCATTTGCGATGATTATATTCATTTGTCCATAGAGTAAGTTTCCAAAGACATGAGGATAATTAGGCGTGCGAATGCCTGTAAATGTTATGTTGTATGCGCTATAACCCTGAATATTAGTTAGATTAGTAACATCAGAAGCAAAGCTTACATTGGTATTGTATTTGCTTATTTGATTCACAATATCGTCTCTTTTTTGGTTTAAGTTCTTCCCGTCATCGAAAACAATGATTGAGAAAAATTCTTGATGAATCTTAGAATCGTCTACAAATGGAGAACCCTCAGCTGTGTAAGGAGGTTCTAGAAATGATTGATTTAGCCAAAGTGTAGAGTTTAGTATTGTTTCGTCACTCACAAAACTTACTGAATCTATGCTAGGGAGCCGGAATTTCCCTAAGGTGCAATTTGATTTGTCTACTGCTTCTTTACCGAAGATGGTTATACCGTTTTTAAGTTCAATTGGCACCAACTTATTTTCTGATTGTGCAAGTTCCAAACCAGCATCAGTGTTATCTGGTATTTCTTCGCGTACAATAGATGGAGATTGTGCAGAAACTAGATTATTGTTAAGGGTAGTTGGTAAAGAGAGCACTAATGACATACTCAAGAACATAGCGGGAAGTGCCGCATAGATGCTAAATGTCATTAACTAAATACAAACCCAAGGAGTTCTATAAAACCATAGAGATTCCAGAGAGCCAACAGGTGAAACATCCGGTTGTAAATCTTCAGGCGACAAAGTGGATATCCTTGCAAGATGTTGAGATTTTAGATATTGTACTTCTTTTTGTGAAGACATCTCTTGGCAACCACGATCAATCTAATATATCCATCAACAAATGATTTATGCTTGTACGTAATTTATGACTAGTAAATCTATCATCGCGTACTTGATGGGGAGCAGTCTCCACTAGTTTCTATTTCGAATAGCTACATAACCCAACTCATCAGGTTGCAGTGCTCCGAGTACCCCATCGAATGCCAAGTACGAGTTCGTGTTGAGCAAATCTGTGGGTGCCCATAGTGAATTCTCCTTCCTTCAGCTGCCATTGAGTCTCAAGTCTAAAGTTTTTTCCGTTGAGTCCCTCTGGACCCTGTTATTGAATCAATAACTGCCAACAGATGACATAGCCTATACCATTTCTGTAAGGATATTGATAGGATTACTTACCCACTGATGATGAGGCTCTGCGCCCCAGACCAATAGATCCATTCTTGTTTTGTTAAAGGCGCAACTCTTACTGGATCTGCCTGCATCCACGCCTACCAGATTCTCAACAAGTATATTTGTTAGTTAACCTGACTCAGTGCGCAAATAAATCTGTTCATACCATCAGCTGGCCTGCATTTACTGCATAGCATTGTTTCCTTATTGGCTTAGTTGTCGATGTTTAATTTCAACATCGATATTCCACATCTTTCATATTTACCAATAAGTATTGATATTAATGTTAGATCATAAGGACAATAAAGGTTGCAAAACATGACTCTGCATGCAATAGAAGTTTGCTCTATTAGCTTCAATAACTCTGTATCCCAATAATTATCCTCATCATGAGCGTGCAATCATATCATGAAGAATAGAAGCGCAAGACTCGTAAGAATACATTAAAGGTTATCATTATTACTGCAGCAAAAGGAGCGGTTGCAGCGATTGGCGCATTCTTGTTTGATGCTTTGTGGCTATTTAGATGGTAAGATCTGAAATTACAAAAAGTTAATCAAACCTCTGCTCTATCCCTTTTCCCTAATCTTTTATATCAGCCATAA
>DASSCH010000165.1:0-12058 GCA_035697905.1 Nitrososphaeraceae archaeon | reverse complement strand
ATCTCTCCAAACCGCACGCGCCTTAGCTAAAGCTAAAAAGCATATCAAGTACGCGGATTGAACTGCAAGCCCGAAATATATTGACCAGGTTTCCGGTGTGGCAAGCCCCATACTATCCTGTATCATCAAAGATGCGTGAGTTGTCGGGACCGAGTAAGCTAGGTACTGGAGGTTTAAAGGAAGCCGTTCGATAGAATAGTAGACTGGGGGGATTACAGCAAGTATGACGTTTACAAATGAAATAATCTGAGTTGCATTTCTCATGTGCAGCATGTGGGAAGATAAGAAAAAACCCATTGCAGACATTGCGCCCCAAGTCAAGAGTATGCTACAAATCAGTAGTGGTAATGTCGACAGAGTGTCTCCAAATAGTGCGGCTAAGGTGGTAAGAGCTATTAGAGCAGGGAGACCAAATAATAGTTCTGACAATGCGAGCCCAGTCATATAAGTAAGCGACGATACCGGTGCTGCGACGAAAACATCTTGAATCTTGTATTCAGTCTTATAGAATGAGATGTCTTGTCCAAGTGCCAAGCCATAGCCGACAGTTGCCATTACAAGACTACCGGCGATGGCGAGATCTGTGTACTCTCCGTTGCTTACTACAAAAAGGACAAACAAAATTGAGAATGGACTTAAAGCTGAAAAAAGCATCGAAAGCGGGTTTCTCCTGAGCCATAATATCCCTGTCATATAAGCTATGATGATGATCTGTCTAAATGCTAAAATCAATTACGTTCATCTTTATAATGTTCTATTGTATTTATTTCAAGTGCAAATTACTGGATTGTAGACGTGGCAACACAAAGAGGAATATTGAAAATAGATCGAGAAACCTTATTCGTAGTATAGGACCGTCTAGCTATGAATTTCTTTGTCGTATGAGCGTCCTAATTGAAGGGTTATAGTTGGAAGTAGTGAATACATAAGAATTGCATCGCTATCGGAAGTTTTCTTTGACTTTAAAAAAAAATTAATCGACATTAATAACTTAGTTTTTGATGATACAAGCTCGGGTGTCCGAATAAAATACCTTTAAAATTGGAATGTACTTGAACAGGTTGAAAATATTTCAGATAACAATACCTTGTGGACTTTTACCAATCCAGGAATAACGGACCAATTGGTTACTCAGATAATGCAAACATCATAGTATCAGATTCTCACAGCATATGTCCTCAATCGCTTAATAAGGTCACCAATTCTACCATTCGAATTCTTGCAAGTAATCTAAGTATTTATACCCTACAAAAATTCTTCCGATAATAGTTTCAGGACTTCCGGCACATAAAATAGCATATACGATAGCCGGGAATCGATCAGAAATTAAGCAAACTCAAGCTTGGATTATTTAGGACGATAAATTGATTGTGCTTTCGTATTCTGCCGAACCATCAGCCTATTTCAGCCTAAAGACGGCCCCAAGATATTTTGGGTTCTCTCTTGATACGATAACTGCTTCGGAACCAACCATTTCTTTCATAGATTGACAGTATTTTTATAACTGATTACAGTAGCCTATAGAATATTTACATTGATGCGCAGTTTAATGACGCTAATCATTTACCTTATCTGTTCTGGAGTATTATTATCTGCAGACGCCTATTCACATGAGCAGGTGCCAACATTGCTCCAAAATGTTAGCCACGAAAATCTGACAGCCCCTACCATCGAAAACGCAACTAAAACCAGGATCAATGATACTGCAACCACTAGCGATCCTGTTACAATTGGTGCACTCACATCAGTAGCAATGAACAAGGTCATACTCAATGTTACCCAAAACGTTCTTAATGAAACTGCACGTGTATTGGAATTGAAAGAGTTTGTTCTCCGTGTTTCAGCTCAAGAATCTGACGATACAACCTTAAACCTTAATTTTTCTGCATTAGACTCGGAGACATCATCTGAGCTTGAAGGAGTCAGCATCGATGGTTGGATAGCAAACGGAAGTGGCATTTCAACGTATTTTTTCAGTGGCTTGACCGATAGTAGTGGAAAATCTGCGTTTACTCTACATACTCAAGCAGATGAGTTGTATAACACGACACTTACAGTCGAAGCTTTTCTGACAGGATATTCTTCTCAGAAGCAGTCCGCAGCATTTACCTTAGGTGGTTAGCAAAATACATTTTGTATTTGAACTGCTATAAGACATTACAATTGACATAAACTGCATTAGAATGTCAGGAGTTACGATATGGGGCAAAGACCCAAAAAAAGTTACGGAATACATATACTATCAAGCCAAATGAAACGGGTACCCTCATCAAGTTACGTTTTCATGTCATCTTTTGATCAAAGTGATGAACTAAATGGAACGTCATGTTCATCAATATTGCAAGCAGTCATGTAAAGATAATGTCTTTTTCAGCAGGTGCAAAAAAGGGAAATGAACAATTTGTGTCTAACTTAGAAGTCTTTCCCATACAATTGACATGAAATCAAAGAATTCGCCACCCTCATCACATCCTATTCAATGGATCGATACCAAGACAGTTCAACGTAAGTCTCATTACGATGTTGAAGGCCTTTACTAATAACAGCCTTGCAGAAACTATAGATTCGTTAGCCTCTTTCAAAATAGGGACTTGTTCATAAAATAGATTAAACGCTACGGCGAGTTTATGGGCATACCTTGCTAAGTGCTTTGGGTTCATTTGCGATGAACATTGTTCGATAACTAGGTCCATTTTTGACAATTCTCGAACCAAATTTAGCTCCTTATCATGTAAGAGATTGGCAAAACTGATATCATGGCGCTTTAATTTTCCCTTCTCAAGCAACCGTTGAGATCTAGCGAACGCATATTGTAAATATGGCCCACTGTCACCATCCAAACTCAGGGATTCCTCTAGGTCGAACACTATTGGCCGTTCTAAATCCTGTTTAATCAAGTTATACCGGACTGCAGCCCTGCCTATACTTTTAGAAATATCAGATAGTTCTGAGTCAGTAATATTAGGATGCCTACTCTGAATTTCTTCCTTTGCCTTCTTGTAGAGTATTTCCATAACCTGGTCAGCGCCAACGTAAATTCCTTTCCTTCCTGACATTTGAGCAGACGTATTCCCAGTGTCGATGCCTAACGACTTCGCGGTTCGAGAACTCAGAGTAACTGGTTCGTAGCTTAGATGCATATATCGCTGTTTGTCATATCTAGCAACGGCCGATAGAGTAGTAGAAATGATGGTTTGCAGCCTCGATTGTCTGGAGTCTATTAGGTTAATAATGATCTCTGCGTCCCCAAAGTGCCAGTTTGGGGAAGAACCGACCGACATATCAAGGGTATCTGCCCAGAGGATTGAAGCATCCCACTGCTCTGAAAATGGGTAATAAAGGAAGGGATCGGGGAAGAGGCCCAGTTTCCATGCTGCATATGGCAAATCCTTAGCCATATAGGTCAATGTACCATCACTTCTGATCAACACCTTATCATCGTCCCCGTCTGAACCTTTGATAACCCAGCAACCATTATTCTTTCCTTCAGTTTCGTAGGCTGCTATACCTTTATTTTTCAAGGCATCGAACATCTTCGACCACAGCTTGGAAGCCACTATATCTGATTCGAAATTTAGTAGGTCGTACCTCACTTTCAAACTCCAGCATGTTTTCAGCTGATCCTTCAACACGCGCTGGCTGATTTCCTTTGCAAATCTTGATAGATCAGAATTGCCTTCTTCAATGCTTTTCAAGACTGATTTCCGCTTCTGTTGGAGATCCGGGTTCCTTAAGTACAATTCGTTGATCTTCACATATACTTCATTCCCACAATACTGGTCGAATTTTGTAGAACGATCGGGAGGATCGATGGGAAATCCAGCGTACATAAACCCGACAACTATGTCGGCTACTTGAAGGCCTGAATCATCAACATAGTAGAGCACACTCGTGTCATAATTAACAGCTGAAAGGATCCTGAACAAAATGTCTCCAATAATCATGTTTCTTAAATGTCCTACATGTAATGCTTTGTTAGGATTTACACTCGTATGCTCAATAATGACCCTTCTTCCTCTCCCAAAGTCAAATTTTCCGTAACTTTCAGCCAAGATTTCACTAATTACTGCTTTCGGATAGACATCCCATGCTGCCCTGAAGTTTATATGTCCTGAAGGATGGGCCTCAATTGTCTTCAGTAATGACCTACGTGATCTTTGTTTAGTAAGTTGGAATAAGAGTGAATCTACTAAATCCCTTGCTACGAGATCCGGTTTACTATGAAGGCGTTTAGCAAGCTGAAAAGCAATATTGCTGGTAAGCTCTCCAAAATCGGTGTCTGGAGGCTCGGTAAGTGTATAATTTATGCCATCAATTTTTCTATCTTGTAATAATTTATCTACAAGTAGTATCGCTTCTTTCCGCAAGTTTCTTAAGCTCATAGCTTTGGTTCAAAAAAATTCTGAGATAGATGCTGAATGGCTTGTACAAGTCCTTCACCATGCTTGGCTGATATGACGTGGGTTGCATTCCGCTTTACGCTTTCCTCAGCATGTCCCAAGCATATGCTATAACCGCACGATTTGAAAATGGGGATATCAGTTTCGCTATCCCCAATTGCCACGCTATCCTTCGCTTCAAGCCCTAGAAATCTTAATGCTTCAGTCAGCCCAGTAGATTTATCTACCCCAACCTGATTAATATGGTAGGCATACTTGCTATCACAAAGATATAAGGGTAGGTTAGACTCGTTGAGAATGAGTTGAGCACGATCAATGTCAAAGTTTCTGCATAACACAACTTCCGACATCCGCCTGAAGACTGGTTTGTTTTTGACACCTTCGATATGATCCTTTAGTACATTATACCCCTCCATGCAAATTCTCTTGTCTCCCAAGACCAAATGTTCCTCTGGACTCGTGGTGATTACTCCACCATTCTCAGAAACGGCAATCTTTGTTGTTCCTGCAAAGACTGCCAAAGTATAAGCTTCAAATGACGATCTCCCAGTTACAAAAATTACCTTAAAACCCATTCTTTCGAGAATCCGTAATTCTTGGACGGCTGGCAGGTGAAGCATACCTCCACCATTCTCGGTGATAGTTCCATCAATGTCAACCGCAAACGAGGTAATCTGCCGCAAAATGATTTGATTATGAAACAGCTTTGTTTATTTAAACATTCTTCAAACTGAGAGGAAAGGGTTCTTAAAATATGGATGCTCAGATCGTCTACTTCGTCCAAAGTTGCATATCCTACCTAATCCTAGTTTGTAACTTGCAACAAATTGGCCGGTGAGAATCCATCGGCCCTTTCAGATACCAAAAAAAGTACTTTAAGGTTAGGTTTTAATGGTACCCCTACCCCTTCAGAATGGCAAAGGACTCAGTTCAGCTATGACGGGTTGGCTGGCAAGCCTTTCATGCGTTCTCTTATCGCTCAACGATTTTTGTTTCTTAACCTTTACCTTAATCTTAAATCCGAAGTGGATACCACTTCTCCACTTCTCTGCAGAAATGACTTCTCCAAATCCTTGGATCCTATCTCCCTCCTGTGTAACTACTGTGAACGGTGTATTTCGATGATACTTCAACATTTCAATCCGCTCAAAGAAATGATCCCAATCCAGGGGATTTCTGATCAGGGCTTCAAATGACAGGATATCACCTACTTTCACTTCCTCCAAATGAGTACCCATTATTTCTAATTGATCTAACTTGACATACACGGTTTAGAATAGACACAGATACAATATAACAGTTTTGATATCAAAAAATATAATAATTTCTAAATACTGTTACGATTAGATGATTAATATCAATAATGTATTAATATTGTTAAAATATCATATGATATCACCGTGTAAAGGCTTTAATACGAAATTTTAATTCAATATAGAAGGGGTCCGTCGCCTAGTCAGGAGAGGGTGCTGATCCAACAAGCACATGCCTCCGAAGCCAGTTGTTGTGGGATCGAAGCCCACCGGACCCGAGTACATTCGTTGATTTAATAACTAGCGGAAAAAGAAGATCTTGTATAAGTACGGCTTTGTTTGTCCTCTATTTGGTCAGATGTTGCAATATTTTAATCATTAGTAATGAAATAATAAACCATTCTTTCGCTGACATTGGCAAAAATATTTATAGATAATCATAAGGAGAGAAGGCTGTTGTCGCAAGAAGTCATTGACCTGTCAGATAGGACGAATATATTGTTGAATAGAAGGGAGATCACGGTCCTTTTCAAGGAACTAGCTGGCAAATTAAAGAGAACCGAAGCATCAGAGATGGTTGCAAAAAAGTTTGGGCTGAGCAAGAATTGCGTCATTCCTATGAATATGAAGAGTGAGAGAGGCAAGAAGGATTTGATTGGAACGTTTTATGCATTTAATACAGAAGAGGAAAGCAAAAGTCAGGTGCCTCGCTACAGATTATTGAGAAACCTGTCTAAAGAAGAAAGAAAGAAGCTGATCGATGAAGAGAAGGCTTCTAAATTAAAAGCGAAACAGGCTGCTTCTTCAGAAGCGAAAGGTTCGGGCAGGAGTAAATAAGTTGGCCAAAACGAGTACAGGATCTGTATACAAATTTTATAAGATTGACGGGGATAAGGTAACCAGGTCGAAGAGAGATTGCCCCAGATGTGGAAAGGGGGTATTTATGGCTGAACATAAGGATAGACTTAGCTGCGGAAAATGTGGATTTACTGAATTCAGTAAAAAAGATAATTCGAAAACCGGATCGTAAAGACTAATTTTCTCTACATCTTTCGGTAAATTCATTCACCGCTAAAAGTTTAGAGATTCAACTCTTCGCAATTGCTCTACTTTAGTGACTAAAGGCACATTATGGGAATATAGCACATTTTGAGGATCCAGTATTCCCTTGAATCAGACCGGTTGCTTCTACCGTCTCATAATCTGAATAAATGTTGGTCACATCAACATAATTGCAGTCCTTTTGTTTTTGAATTCTGAGTACGTACTGGTTTTTGTGCCGCAGTTGTGTTAAATTAATACGGTCCTGCAATTCGAGAGCTTTAAATACATTGTAATGGATAAACGATCATAAATTTAGTTACGAATTTGGTTGCAACATGGACCCCTATAGTGTCTTCTCGTTTACTGACATTTTTACGGATGAAGCTCGCTGAAAAACCTCAGTGCGTGTCGGTCTCGTAGCAATACATCTATAATATCAAATTTTAAGCACTCACACCGAAGTCCCAATATGGTTGATACATTTGGTTCGCAATACTCCTTTCCACCCACGAACTGTTTGATATGTAATCCACCTTCCGCGATGATTTCGAGATCAAAATTCCTACCATCAATCTTGCGTACCTTAACACTGTGCACATCCCTTCTTATGATCCTCTTCTTGTTTCTAAACCAGATTGTGCGCCCACTAAGTGAAGGTAGGCGTTCAAGTTCCTTATTGCTTACCAATCTTTCTGCAATTATTGAAACCCTAGTCATAGAATCAAATTTCATTGGATATTGTGGTAAATTCTTGGAGGCGCTTAACACAAAAAGCTCAATCCCATTATCCTTCAAGCTAATATTGTGTTCTGTGATAATGCGCCGCTTCGGCTTTACAATTTCAGCAAAAAAAGGCCTACCTTTACCAAGTACAAGACTTTCTTTATCTTCGCCACCGATCCATAAGAATTTTACTTTTACACCCGAAGTTAATTGCTTAAGATATCCGGATACTACTTCTTCCAGACTGAATGAATTGTAGCCCTGGGTATCATTTTCTAGAATTTGATCTTTGGGAATGGCCAGGCCCTTATGTTTTTGGGGTATTCCGCGCCTCTTTTTTACGTATTTGCATGCTAGTACAATGGATGTCGGATTGATATTAAAAAAAAACTCATTATTTTCGTTGATTATCAGGTCTATTCTGAGATCCGGAGAGATGAAATCGATTTCCTTATTTAGCGCAAGTTTGAACATCTCTCTAAGATCTGACAAAAATTGGCTCTTGATACCGTTCCTACCCTTTAGCTTCAGCCTTGATCTAATATTGTCTTCTCTTTCTATGTAAGAGGAAGGGAGCGAAACTCCGATCTGAAATGTTCTAAATTCGTATCCTTCTCTCATTCTGCAGACTAGCGCATTATTAATGATCTCCAGCTTACTCATCAAATTGTTACAAATAAAACACTGGGATGGTTCCTTTAGACTCCTTTTGTCGATGAACCCTTGTCTAGCCCTGCATTCCTTACATAAGGATATCGAATTTTTCAAATCCAAGTATGAAGCTAAATCCTAGATACCAACTATCCTATCCCGAATCGTCGGAGCATTCCCTGCATCTGCCTTCCCTTTGCCTGCTTCATGACCGCTTTAGAATTACTGTACTGCTTAATAAGGTCCTTAACATCATGTTCAGTTAATCCTGACCCTCTGGCAATACGTTTCCTCCTAGAATCATTCACAGTATCTGGATCCGAGCGCTCTGCGGTGGTCATAGACTGAATAATAACCCTCCATTTATCCAACTTGCCTTGGATTGCATCTAACTGATCTTCCTTCACCATTCCGGATAATCCAGGGAGGTTATCGATGATATTCCTAAGGCCCATCTTTCCGACATTCTCCATCTGTGAATAAAAGTCTTCTATTGTCATCTTCCCACTTAATACCCTTTTTGCCTGATTTTCATCGGCCTTAAGCTCTAATCCTTTAGCCATCTCAAGTAATGCCTTTATATCACCCATCCCAAGAAGACGACCAACAAATCGCGTCGGAGAGAACAGTTCTAAATCATCAATTCTCTCGCCAGTTCCGATGAACATCACTTTGGCTCCTGTAGCCACTACTGCAGCAAGAACCCCACCGCCTTTTGCTGTCCCATCAAGTTTCGTAACAGCTATGCCTCCAATCGGAGCTGCACTATGGAACGCCTTGGCCTGATTAAAGGCTTGTTGACCTATAGTTCCATCGATAACTAATAAAACAAGTTCCGGTCTGGCGACTTCGTACATTTCTGTCATTTCGACCAGAAGACCAGATTCCTCCTTATGTCTCCCCGCAGTATCAACGATCACAATGTCGATGGTCTGTTTTCTGAAATAATCGATCCCTTCCTCAACAATATTTATGGCATCATCCTCGCTCTCTTTGCCATATACCTCCACACTGACCTTGCTACAGTTCATCCTTAATTGGGTCAGAGCCCCAGGCCGAAATGTGTCCGCGCCTACAACACCAACTTTGTGCCCATGCTTGGTGAACCACCTAGCCAGTTTTGCGGAAACCGTAGTCTTACCACTTCCTTGAATTCCCAACATGAGTACAACGTTGAGCTTTCCCGGTTTGAATGAAAATAGTTCTCCTTCATGCTGGGCGGATTTATCTATCGTTTTTATCTCTTCACCCGTATAACCTAGAAGCCTAGCTAATTCGCCGTAAAGGATTGTTATGATATGATCTTTTCGAGAAAGCCCTTTAGGGGGCTGCTCATTTAGGCAGCGCTGTTTAATATTCTGCGTGACGGTAAGTACGAGTTTTACATTAACATCAGACTGCAACAATGCCCTTTGAACATCCTTGCAGAGTGATTCTACTAGCTCACGATTGATGTCAGAAGCCCCAATGATTTTCTTTATTGCACTTCTGAGGTTTGTTCTAAGGCTGTCAAGCATATTTTTTGTCCCTTATTTTGATTTTAGTCCGACGCTAGTTATTTTAAAAATTCCGCGCTGACCATCCCATTGAATTTCAGATTCCGTAACGTCAACTATTTCATGGTGAACAGGACTATCCAAGACTAAAGTTTCTGCTTCACCTCCTTCAAAATTCAAATTAAAGTGGTTACGATCACTCAACTCAATTAATTGTTCTACTTCCTTCTCGTCTATAATTTTACCCAACCAGTATCGATCCAAACCCATAGTCGAAATACTTGTTATAAGAGTTTTAAAACCGTTCGAAACTAGTTCTCTCATATGCTTGATTGCAGGTTTGTGCCATAACGGGCTAACGACACGCAGACTATACTTAGAACAACACTTGCCGAAATTGGAATCTTGGAATCTACTCGAAATACCGCCGTGCAAAATCCCTTCAATATGATATTGAGACTTTGCTTCATTGAGTAGACCTTCTATCGCTTCTAACTCACACTGTAAATCAGTTCCCTTAACTGACGATACTAATTGAGGAAGTCTCAATGCTTTCGCTACTAATGGAGTGATACAGATATTCGGAAAATGAAAAAGTAGGCTTTCGTTGCTTGGTGGAAATATCGTCAAGAGGCAACTGATTTCGTGCCCATGCCTCATACTTTCATAGATTGCATAGGTACTATCCTTTCCACCAGAAAAAAGACATCCAAGCCTCATTCGGGTTACCTTCCATATGTAGCTATAAATAAGTATTGAATGGATTTTAGTTATTTCCTTAAGGATTATAGGGAGTTGTCGAATATCGAAAGTCTGGAGTAGCATTCCCAATCTGCCCCCGGTACGACTCCATCGGTAGTCTACTTTACAGTTCTCAAGATTGTCTTCATTCCCGTCTCCTCATCCACTTCTATCTTCCTGCTATGGTTCCGATTCCTCTTGACTTGATGCAGCTCTACTATCATGCTGGTATTGACTTGGGCGATTTTTGACTTCCAGCTTCACTTTGATGTCGTCTTCTGCTACAACGGTCTCTTTATTAAAAACGTTTTTGACGTTCTTGTCATTGAAATCCCTATGACCTTGATTTGCTATTGAAAAGCAGTCATATTCCGCTTCTTAAAACCCATCGTAGTGTGAATCTTACGTCTGCCCTCCTTCGACAAGACTAAGACTGGATGCTGGCGTGTTTCTAATAGTAACATTACACACATCGCTTATCGCTTATTTCATCTTTGTCAGTATCATCTTGATTATGAATAGGTTGAAAACAGTGGTAAATACTACTTCTATGATTGACTGGTGTAAAGGCAGCCATATTATTGAAAGGTATAAATGGATGTCAAACGTAAAACTACTAGGAATTGGCAGCTTTCCCAATGGAGGCGAAGTCGACCAAGCTGGTTCTTCTTTAGGTAACTGTGATTCTTGTTTTCGTGTCTGATACTTCGCTTATCCAAATCAACAAGTATAAAATGCATTGTCTCAAGCATATAGGAAAATATAATTGAACTTCGTTTCTCTCATTAGGACTACAAGAATTTGACTTGTTTAAATTCAATGCATTTTAAACAGCCTGAGACTGTCCTTTAATTCTTCTGATACTTACAGAAGTGTCACTTCTTTTGTTATTTACTCGCAATAAGAAGTGAGCCAACTAGTCGACTGAATCAACAACTTACCACCAATTAGTATACTCCTCCAGGATCATTGTAGTTTGCAGCTACGGATAAGTACGAATGATTTGTACCCATCGACGTTTGAATAGACGGTCCATCATATCTGTTTGAAAGTCTCATAGTCGTCTCTGAGAGATCGTTGAATTCTTTTGAGCATAGGTCTACTTGATTATGCAATTGAGTAACTTCATATCTTCAATCTTGGCGAGTAAGGACCCGCAGTTTGTTCATTTCGAACCTCTGTCAACCAAACTTAATGGATCACCTATTTCGAATTGTGTCAATTGGAATACCATAGGGGGTGATGGATGCTTCAGGACTCATAATCAACATCATAAAGCCTATCTCAGACGGCTCTTCCTTTTCATCATTAGCATCCCTGCCTCTTAAGGTGTATAAGTAATAAATGTATAACCTGTAATAGTGGTCTTTAAAGTAAAAATTTGGTGGAACATTATATGAGACGTAGTCAGATTCGCTAGAACTTTAAATACTGACTAGTATAAATTAATCAATTGTCAGTTTTTTGTTTGACTGGAGTATTCGCTTCTAGTTTATTAGTTAAAGCGAGTACTTCTAATATATTGCCACCAGGGACTGTAAAGAATGAAGCTACTTTTTTTGCCATGTTAGGAATACTCTTAGCTCTAGTTGCCATCGCTTACATTCTTCGTATACGAAACAGGCGACAAGTCACTGAGAAATAAAGGAAGAGCCAGTGGCAAACCGAATGACATTTCCCTGTCGACATAGCGGCAAAATGCATATATTGCTTTCTAGGTGAAGTGTCACGGATGGAGATACTTCAGGAT
>DASSCH010000164.1:0-3458 GCA_035697905.1 Nitrososphaeraceae archaeon | reverse complement strand
GTCGAAGTAGCACCTAACTATGATGTAAGCGACGTTAACTCTTATAACGGTGGAATCACTTCCGGCTTGGCAAATCGACTAATTGTCGAACTCTTAGCAGGGCTTTCACTCACAAAGAAAGGGGAAATGGAAGGAAATCCTGTAAGGCCAAAGTTCTATCGCGGGAAGGGACATACATATGATTTTGGGAACGGCCCTAAAGCAGTGCCTCCAAAGAGAACCAATCAATGATAGATATTAAAGTCTCGGTTCGAGGAGAAATCGATACTCCTCCATTGGTAAGGGTATTCCAATATCCAGACAAGGACGAGGAATCGATATTTTTCAGTGCCATAGCATCGATCAAGAAAAAAATTGGGATGGGATTAAAAGTCAATGCAAATGAATCGCTTGCCATCTTTTGTGCATATGTGATTGAACAGATGAGGGAGCACAAATCTCTAGACCAAATCGAAATTGGTGCTCAAGATATTCTTTCAAGTGACCAAGTGATGATAGGCGTACCAGAAACTTTAAGAGAAATGAGCTTTGACGTAATTGTTGACGATCTTCCAGAGCAGCGGATAAAATTCAATGAACCTATGAAGATTAGCAACTACATGATGACTTGAACAAATTGTAAACCTGAATCGGCCAAGCCATGCCCAGTCAGTTGGCAGATCAATTGTCAATTAGATTACAAATTTTTCTACGGACTTGACATTGGCTTGTTTATCTTTTATCGGCAACATCCTGTAACAGATAAAAAATTAGAAATAGCATAGGCTGTTTGCAATAAATCATTTCTCAACTTAATAAGCATGATTTCTTAACATGTCAAAGATCTGGATCTTGGGGCAATACAAAGTAACACATTGAATACCTGCAAGACATATATGGCCAAGATTTAAAATTTTCTATCACTTCACGATGGAATCTTTTGCTTTTGCAGATGGCAGTTATCAATCTCTATTCTGGATTGCTTTCGGTCTATTTGTAGGAACTGCTTTAGCGATAGATTTAGGGGTAATTGACAGCGTAAGGAGAAGAATATCTTCCAAGAAGTACCCGCCAGACAACAACTCACAACTTTTGAGTCTTCAAGAAAAACACAAAAAAACGTTCGAGCATGCATTGCGTTGGACGATAATCTGGATTTCGCTAGCATGCGTATTCGCAGGTTTAATTTTTGTAAGTATGGGATCTGACAAAGCGCTCTTGTTCCTAACAGGGTACGCCATTGAACAGTCATTGAGTGTAGATAACATGTTTGTATTTGTGCTAATATTTTCTTCACTTGGTATCCCATACATTTACCAGCATAAGGTATTGATGCTTGGAATACTAAGTGCAATCGGCCTCAGAATTGCCCTCATTCTCGCAGGTATTTCTCTGCTTGAATCATTTCATTGGATGATATACGTCTTCTGTGGTCTATTAATATTCACCGCATTACGAATGTTAATGGCAAAGAAGGAAAAGAAGATCGAAATTGAAAAGAACATAGCAGTAAGAATTTTGAAAAAGTTTATTCCTATCGAGTTAAAAGGTAATACCTCAGACAAGTTCCTACATCGGGCCTCAGATGGTATATTGTATGCAACCCCAATGCTAATTGCACTAGTAATCATTGAGATGACAGATTTGGTGTTTGCACTTGATTCAATTCCTGCAATTCTTGCAATCACCACAGACTCATTTCTAGTTATAACTTCTAATATATTTGCGATAATAGGCTTGAGGAGCTTGTACTTTCTTCTCGCGGGTATGATAGACAAATTCTATTATCTGAAACCAGGACTGGCTGCAATACTGCTATTCATAGGTGTTAAGATGTTAATATCTGAGTTCTACGAAATACCTATACCTACTTCCATAGCTGTTATATTTGGAATCCTCGGATTAGCCATACTGTTTTCATTTATTAGAATCAGGTATGTGTTGGTAAAGGAAAGAAGAAGCAGTCCCGAGGGAGGAGATTCAACCAGGAAGAATGATTTTGATGAAAATCGTACAAACAAGTTCTCAGATTAATCACACGATGATCAATACTTCAATAAAACTTCGTCTTTCGAGTACTTAATACTCTATCATACATCTACCATCATCTTTCACTTGCCTGTTATTTTGTTGAGTATTGATAATCCAGTTGCACGCAGCAAAGTGATCTTTAATGTTATTTTCAAACATAACGCCCTGCTCCCCCTTTTTGGCAACAAAACCTATCACGGTTGCTCTAAAGTTATGTCTTCGCAATTCATCTAGTAGTAAATTTGAAATATCTTTGGTTGCGACTATGGCGTGACATCCATTCACTGAAGCAGTGGGGTTCATTACAAGGGCTTCATTTGAGGCTAGTCTTGCAATTTCCTCAAACAGCATTGGAATGTCATTGACTACAAGAAGACAATTACTTATCCGGGCAAGCTCCCATAGGCCAAGTATACCGTCACTAGCTAGAGGGTGAATTGCTATCAAATTCTCGTTCTTCTGGAACGGGGTCCCAAACCCGGGACAATACTTTGAGACTATTTTTCCAAGAGAAAAATGTGGTTCGCAGAGATTCTTCATGCATTCATCTTTTGCAGATACAAGATCTTGACTGTTGATACCCTTGGTTTCTAAACTAGAAATAATCTTCTCATCAATTTGTGCTAGCGTATAAAGACTTAATGCCATCAATGTACCGAACGGATTAGTGACAATAATCTGCATGGTCTCTTCGATCTGGTCATAATTTGTAGGTAGTTCTTTGAAGGTGTTAGCAATTCCGGTTGCTCCAAAGAAGAGCTTTCCTACTTTAAGTGAACTGTAATCATCCATCTTGAGATTATACCTGGAGGTGAATGCGTCAAGATTATTTCTGATGGTATCAAGGGAAGATTCTTGAGGAGAATCATATATAGGATAGAGGTCAAATCCTGATGTGCATCCAAGTAGATTCAAATGGTCGATGCATCGTGTCATGGGAATGTCTGTATGGAGCTCAGAATCAGGCTCTAGTGTTGGATCAATCACATGTGCGGTGGCATTATCAGCGGCGGTAAAACCTACCTTATCTCCTCTGTGCAAACCGATGTAGTCAAGCAATGCAAATTGAGCATCTCTGTGTTCTGTTACTGCGAATGTGCTCTTATTGATAGAAACTTTACATTTGAAATTTCTGAAGAAATTATTAAGATTATCCGTAAACAACGGAGAATCATTCTCTATCTCCTTATGCACTCGGAACATTGCAATAGCGTGCTTGAGATCAACCTCGTTTTCAACTGCAGGGTCACGGATGGAAAAGACCCTTCTTGTTAGGTCAGGTGTTTTTCCGTCGGCATAATGGAACCCGTCAAACCAATTTGTACCCAATTTTATCGAGCTACGTTTCATTTCATTTATCGCTTGATCAACTTTCCAATAATCAACTTCATTAGAACCAGTAGCAATCCACCTCAAAGGGTCGAATCCCAATCGTCGATATTCTTCTA
>DASSCH010000163.1:0-2614 GCA_035697905.1 Nitrososphaeraceae archaeon | reverse complement strand
ATCCCTCAAAAACAAAATAAGTCAATCGAGATCGACTACGACAAGTTCAAAGAACAACTAGATCAAGCGTTAGCCAGTGCATCAAGTTCAATTGGATGGGTCGAACTATGTAACCTACGAAAAAATCTTTGCTTAAAGATGAGCATCTCTCGAGAGCAATTTTACCACACATTTGAAGAAGTAGTTTCCAACAACTATGACAGATACGAGCTCTCCACAGGTGGCGAAGAAGGAATACAATTAAGGGGAATGGTGCACGGATTCGTGAGGTGCATATAGAATGTATCCCTATGGCTTGACAGCTAATCCATACCACAGCAGCCCGACTCCCAGATTTTCAGACTCATCGATTTTAGGTGGAGAACGACACAAGGAAGCAAAGAATGCGATTCTTTCCTGTATGCATGATGTATGCTCCAAGATGGCCCTTTCAGAGAAAGATCTCCGTGTTGTCACAATAATTCAAGATGTCGGTTCTGGCAAGACTCACCTTGCGCTTCATATGCAGACGGTTAAAGAGATGTCTATAAAGTCTGTAATTTCGTATGTCGACTTTTCACAGATATCCCCTAGAAGCATGACCGTAATACTCTCTTCTATTCTTGATGGTTTTAGCGAAGAAGATTCAGAATCATTACGCTCAACGTTGATCGGGCTGATCATGGCTTCACGATATGACAGAGAAAAGGTAAAACTTGCCAAGAAATTATTCAAGCATGGTCTGCTTTCGGAGATCAAAGGAGAATCACTTGAAGACAAGATTGGATTTTTACTCCAAAGAAGAATCAAGATCAGAGACGAAGCTACACTAAATGAACTATTGGGGAAAAATTTCACCGAATCAGAGAAAAAAATAATCTATCATGTACTTAACGACGAGATGAAAAATTGGGCCAAAACGATTGTCTCACTAGGTGAAATGTTAGAGTTACTCACAGCTGTAATAAGTCTAAATCAAAAGGTCCTAAACAAGTTGACTATCTTTGAATTCGATGAATTTGATTCGGAGGGCGAATCAATGGAGTTCATCAAGGCAATTATTAATTTTATCCTTCCTTCGAGCATGATTCTGTTAATCATGACACCGGCATCATACGATGAGATAAGGAAAAAGAACCTCTCTTTGTATGACAGATTGGAGAAAGCAAATTACAAGATAGATCTTGCAGGATCTAACACATTTAGCGAGATAAATGACATAGTTCTTGAGTACATACGATCTGGCAATACTACGGGTGAATTTACCTCAGAATCTGAGCTTGATTTGTCAAGCAAGATCAAAATTATTTATGATGAATTTCCTGATTTCAGGAACGTTCGCTCCATGATTAATATCTTATACCATGCAACTGAATTAGCTGGTAAAAGTGAGTCGGGAATTATCGACGAACATGTCCTAGAAGAAACAATCAGAACTGTGTTTCCTGGATTGAGGATCAAAGGCAGCATAATGTCAGTTCCTGTCTCAGACTTCTTGAAGATTAGAAGAATGTCAAAAGACAATGACATTCATGAATTGGAAGCTAGGGTAAAGAATGCAGTGCAAGATCTTGTTCAATGCACGGAAGGCGAGAGTTCCCTAAGTACCACTGATCTGTCAGAAGGTGTTGAAGCAGAGTTAGTAGATGTCTTGTATCGCGATTCTCAAGGAGATAAAGTTGCTGTTTCTGTTGCTCTGGACAAGGAGAAATCATTTAAGATTAACCAAGGAATTACGAAAGCCCAATTTTCGGCAGACGTTAATAGGGTCCTGATCCTCTCTGATAGGCCGGGGCAATTTAACGCGCGCGAAAAAGAAGTTGGACCTCATGTAAAGAATGTCAATATGGACGATTCAAAACTTATTGATCTGATTTATTTCAGTTCAAAATACCGGAATCGTAGGATATCTGATGAGGATCTCAAACGAGCGACTCTGCTCGCAAAATCTATGGAGCTTCCTTAGCTACCGTGATGCGTAAATCCATTAGTATTAGTGATGTTTGAAATTTGCCATGAATGAGGTGGCTCCATGAAGGCATTAGAACTCTTTTATGTGGGTACTGTTTAGATGGGGTGTTGAAAGAAGGAAATTTTGGTGAATGGCCTGGTCAAGATAACATCGAAGACTGCGAACTTGACGGATCAATCGCCTGCAACGTCTGTGGTAAGGATGCGGATTTCGTAGTTCAACTTGAACTAGTTTGGGATAGAAGTAACTATAGCCTAATGAATTCGCTCAACCAGATGCCCTTCTATCTTTGCAAGGCACATGAGTACATCTATGAGCGAATGCAAAATAATATTGAACTAACAGAATACTTCCGAGAAACAGTAAATGCGAACCGTTAACAAATAATTAATGCCAACACATTGGTCCATTTCTCTTTCTCTCTCAAATGAGCAATAAAGAGAAATATTCCAGTTATGATGATTTTTATGGCAATCTCCATGCTAGTGGGGCCTCAATTATTGAGTTCAATAACGGTAAAGTCCCTTGCATTAGCGTGGAGAATGAACAGTTTAAGAAGTTTGTGAAATATGCTGCTGGCCGGAAAATGGCTGTAGATACTAATCTGGATATATATCATAATGAAAAGGATGTTTTTGTTCAAATCAATATGAACGTATTAGA
>DASSCH010000162.1:0-22888 GCA_035697905.1 Nitrososphaeraceae archaeon | reverse complement strand
CCCTGACCTTCTATAACTATCAATGTTAAAGTTGACTTTATTTTGTCTATTTTTCTAATGTGCCACGTGATTGTCTCCTTTAGCTTGTCCATCGAATCTGAGCTTATTTTCACAATCATGTCATAAACCCCATAACATCCTTCGACATCATTGACTCCTGGTAGCTTTTTCAGTTCGTTAATAATTTCTGCTTCATGGCCGAGTTCACAGTTGAGTAACACGTAAGCTGTTGGCATAGCTCCTATAACTAGGCAGTAGTATTAAAATTGTGTATTTTGAAAAAGGTGTGCAATCACGCAGGAAAGATTCAAACAGCATCTAGATTTAGCCTTAAAAACCATCAGCCTTACCCTACACGTGGTCGAAACCAAGCGCAGATGATTTTATTGAAACACTGAAAATAGAAAAATTATGAGCTAAATCGCTGCCAGTAAAAAGAATAGAGATAAGAAAAAGAATAATGACAAAAACTGCAATGACTGCAATTAGGATAAGTATTCTTGTCCTGAGATCCTTTAGACTAGAAGTTCTTGCAGACCTGCTTGCAGCTGAAATTCTCTCTGACACCCCAGTTGCTCGCGGTTTCGGTTCTCCATGGGATAGCCTTTTCCTTGCCTTTGCGCTATTCAGAATTGGGATTTTTTTTGGCTGAGCAGAAGGATCGGCAATGGGTGTCCGTATTTCGTAAAGAACTACCTCCTTTCCCGAACTAGATAATTCGTTAAACAAACTTAAAGCCTGAGGGTAGTCATCTTCCTTTTGAGTGTTGACAACTTGACTAGACCCGTCTCTCCACTCAATAGTCCAAGTACTTGTAAATGGAGACCGTTCTTCTTTAGGCTCTACTCCGTTGTCTGACATCGTCAATAATATCTCTATTTTGTTATTATATACGTTATTGTTGTCAAAACCAGTTCATATCTACGTATATCACTAAAATCTTATGCTGAATAGTGCACCATATTCAAGTTTATACAATGACGCTCAATCTCGATATCCCGTTCTCTTAATAACGAATGTTTCTAGTTTGTGCAGTCCCTAAACTTCAGTCGGTAATTTTGAATTCTTACATAACCAATTTCACTGTCAGGAATCAGAAATAACCGCTTATCGGTGGATACTCCTGTACTTGTTTGCTGCTTTACAGCGGATCCTATATACTCTAGACCTTGAAAACCCTACTAATCATTATTAACTCTGGTCCGCTCGTCAAACTACCCGCGATTACAGATTTGCTGTTAGCGAGCAATCCTGATGACAGGAATGGCATACCGCCGTTAACCGTGACAGGCTCGGTCTCGACCTTTAGTGTCTTCCTGATAATCGCCAATTCTTCTTCTGATGCCTTGGGGTGAACAGCTGCACCTGTATCAGTTGCAACAATCATTGAACCGATCTGGTAATATCCTGCGACAGTACAAGATATAACGGGTACTCCAAGTACATCCTGGATCTGCTTGTCAACTTCGCCGTTGAATATAGGAGAAACCAATGCACCCTTATCGTTGGCTAAAAGTAAGTTCCCTACGGCAGTAAACCTGCTTGATAGCCTCTCCACGTTGAGCCCGGTCAATCGCCTCATGACTTCAATCTCTTCGTCTGAGGAAAAAGACGACATCAGGATGCCCTTGTTGTTCATGACAGCCATTGCCCCAATTAGCCTAGTTCCTCCAATTGAAGTAAAAATTACATTATCGACCTCTAGATAACTCCTCAATTTAGCCATTTTGGTTTCGGCAAATCCAAATGGTAAGATGAGAGTACTATTGTTCGCCCGACTGAACAACCCCAGATTCGGACTCTTGTAAATATCGTACTTGTAAATTCCCAATTAATAGGAATTCGATGAGCCATTTCTTCATATGAACCTATTGGGAAGCGGAATCAAATCCATATCATAAGGTAGTCCATGAAGAGCTACTATCAGTACACACATTAACCCTTGATAGGAAACCATTCGAAATAATAAATATACAGTATTAGAATATGTGATCAAGATTTACTAAGTTGGCCACAAATCATTATTTTGGTAGGGACGTCGTTTCTATAAGGGATTTTACTCGGGATGAATTAGAATTTCTCTTCAGTTTCACTGACAAGATATCTAATCTCTCTAGGACTGAAAGAAGCGAATTGGGTAAAGGACGAACCCTTGGTTCAATTTACTATGAACCAAGCACAAGAACAAGGATGAGCTTTGAGGCCGCAATCTCTTCTATCGGAGGTAGCTCGATAGGCATAGCAGATCCTAAGTCTTCATCTATTGAAAAGGGTGAAAGTTTGTCGGATACAATTCGAATTATGGATTTGTACTCTGACGTACTCGTATTGAGACATCCTTTGGATGGTTCTGGTAGGTTTGCTAGCGAATTGTCGAGGAACCCCGTTATCAACGCAGGGAGCGGAAGCGAGGAACATCCGACTCAGGCCATGCTTGATTTATATACAATATATAAAGAGAAAGGAAGAATTGACGGTCTTCGAATAGGAATCATTGGTGACCTAAAATATGGGAGAACGATCTATTCGTTGGTATATGGACTTGCTAATTACGACGTAGATATTAGACTGATATCACCCCCTACCCTCAGCATACGAAGGGAGTCAATTTACGGCGTTGAAAACAAGTTAAAGATTCACGAATACAATGACATACCTGAGGACATCCTGTCAACGCTAGATGTAATATATGTGACTAGGATCCAGAAAGAACGATTCCCTGACATACAAGAGTACGAAAAAGTAAAGGGTACATATACTATCGATCAGACAACAATTGACAGGTCAAAAAGTGATGTTTCAATAATGCATCCCTTGCCCAGGTTGGATGAGATCTCTCATTCAATAGACAATACCAACAATGCCACATATTTTAGACAAGCAGCAAACGGGAAGGAAATTAGAGCAGCGCTTCTAGCACTGATCATTAATGAACACCCTACATAAGTTAATTTATGTTCTGACAATTTTTGTTATCCATTGAGGTGGGTCATAGGCATTAAAGTTACCACCCCAAACCCCCTGAATGCTTAGAAACTAATAATAACATTTTTATCGAAATGTTTAATACGATTTAAAAATCAGTAGCGGATATAACGTGACAGATTAAGTAGTTGCATGTGATAGATTTGTCCCTCGAAATAAATGCTGATTTGCAAGTGTTTCCCGGTTCTCCTCAACCTCTATTCATCAAGTGGACAAAATACGAGGTACATTCTTATGATTCGGAAATCATGATGATGAGTACGCATACTGGAACTCATATAGATGCACCTTCTCATTTCCTCGCAAATACTCCAAGTATAGATATGATCGGGGTAGAGCGACTTGTAAGTCCTGCCCTACTATTAGACCTGCCTAAAGGCGCAAACGAAGAGATCACTCTTGATGATTTGCGTGTTATCAACGAAATAGATCAAGGTATTTCAATCGTTTTTAGAACTGGCTGGCAGAAAATGATAGCTAACAGAGATTACATGACTAGCAATCCTGGATTATCGGTGGCCGCTGCTGCCCTCCTGGCAGATAAGAATGTAAACGCCGTAGGAATAGACAGTCCCAGTATCGATATTGGGTCAGATGAGCATTTCTCTACCCACAAAACACTGCTATCCAACGGCATTTTGATAATAGAGAATTTATGCAATCTTGAGAGTCTAGGACACAAGGGCACATTCACCCTTGTAATCAATCCGCTTAAATTAAAAGGTGCCTCGGGCTCTCCTGTTAGAGCACTGGCAATAATAGGTAACTAAGTTCTGCTAGTCCTAAATCACATCAATTACAAATAATCATCCTTTGAGCTTGGCTAAAAAGACATTTATAAACAGTGATTCTCTAGTTGACAATAAAATGCTAATGGGTTCAAATAAGGCAATTTTGGTTGCATCATCTATTTATCTTGTGTTTTTCTTTGCGCTAGGATCAGGCTTATTTAATTCTATTCTTGAAGGATCTGGAAGGTTATCAGGTTCGTTCATAATTCCGTCAAGATCTATTCAGACAGTTGCTGAAACAGTAGTCATGGTCATTATTTTTCTACTTGGGACGAGCGGAGTGTACCTACTCTATAAGGGTGGAATTTCTCAAGCGCCAATTAAGAATCAAGGCGCATTAATTGCAGCTGGATTTGTAATAATAGGAGTCGCGTTGGTCCTAGGGTTTAGGATCATTGATATAAAGCTTTGAATGCATGATGCTCAGAACTTTTAGGCGCGACTTATCAGAATAGGTGGGTAGCCAGAATTCATTAGCTGATTGAAGAGCTTTTGTCCAAAAGCTACTGCTGAGACTTTGCCTTGTCTCCTTGGCCTTCGATCACTATCATCGTTAGAGTCGATCTAACCTTATCAATTCTTCTCACGTGCCAAGTTATGGTTTCCCTCAGCTTATCCATAGAATCCGCCCTTATCTTCACGATTATATCATAAACACCGTATACTCCGCTTAATTCAACAACCTCATTTAATCTCCTTAGCTCCTTGAGAATTTCCTCCTCTGAACCAAGGTCACAATTGATAAGCACATATGCCGTTGGCATCAATAATTTAAGTCATAATCGGTGTATTAATCCTTTTAGGTCATTCACCATTGGCATCAATTCTTGTCCGAATGACTTTCGCCAACAAGAGATGTTCACAATTTTATCCGGCAATGGGGCGATATCCATTTTACAAACCGTCAGCAAAGGATCTACAGTCGAATATCTACAACGTGTGAAAAGTTGTGGACCGAATTGACTTTCTGATACTATTTCAAAAGGATATATTCAAAATCGAGAATCTCAATACCCTAAACTGGAGGTTTGTAAATCTCTGAATCCAATTTGTGCTTTCTAGCTACTACGAGAAGGAGTATGCCGAAGAGTAGTAGGACTACTGCAATACCCTGCGCGTTTCCGTTCGGTACCAAGATGAAGTATGATATGGAAAATGCAAAGCTAGTTAGAGACTGTAGGCTGTACTTTAAAAAATCGGTTAAGGCGAGCCTCTTTCCAAGGTATCCCACCGCGAAGAAAGCCACAGTCGGGTAAATCGCAAGAAGCAAAAACTGATCGATGTCAACCCCATTATGCGTCATTCTGGATTGCCTTAATTAGTGCCCATGAAGAATATTTGCGTTACTCAAGTCCAGTTCTTTGGCAGGAGTTGCAACTAGGGAGCCAGTATTTGGATTTCCTCAGCAAAACCGTTCTGTGTTAGGGCTCTAGCGTTTTCTGACGGGAGCAATGCAATATCCTCTTCGACATAGGGCCCGTATGTTACCATATCTATTCCCATGAATCGGTCTATCGGCTTGATAAACCTGACAGGGACGCGTTTATGACCTAGCATATTTGATATTTTATCCAAAACTATCGGTCTTCCTGCTAGAATAGCCGACAAGATCATCTCGATTCGCTCCTCTGTTTCCAGGCTACCATCCAACACAAACTTCTCTTCCCTAGTCATATTGGAATAATCAATCATTTCTGACTCATTTTTTTGCCCTTCACGAAAAGCTGCCGTTCGGCTTGCTTCGATCTTGGCATATCTGGCTTCAAAGAGCAATTTTATAGCATTGAATAGAAGATTTATCTGCGCCTTTGCGATTTGTTCTTCTTCCGCAAATTCCTTTGAAGCCCCTTTTAGAATTTCAATGCGTGCAGTAACTTCATGGTAGATGTTTACAGGCAGATTCTGCAACGAATCGGTGCTAATTTCCTTTATCAACAATGTACACAGATACTTGAGTGAGATCGGTGCGTCATCTCTATGTACTGGGCGTCCAGTCGGATCCATCTTTACCTATGTCTTTGCTGGAGACTCCTTTACTTATTGTTTGTTGGAACATGAACTAATTGCGAGATGAAGTAATAGGGTAGTCATTATCTTCAGCTAGCAAGGGCAAATGCTTTTAAAACCACAACGGTACTACTCTGATTATCATGTCAAGTCACCCGGATGAGAAATCATCGACAGGGTATGGAAATCTCATCCCAGTAGCATGGTCCATTTTGGTAATGGGTATATCATTGGCGATAGTCATTGTACTATATGTTTGGTTCGGATACGTAGGACCTTCATTTTCAGAAGACGTTCTTATGGAGCAACAGAGTGAATTGAGAGAACGGTATGATCTTCCACCTCAAGAGGTCATCACGGATCCTGAAGTTCTACTGACTCCACCTTCATTGCGAGGTGTGAACGGGGAGAATAACAGCGCAGCCTAAGGTCGAACTGCATTATTGGGATATTATTGAATTTCGTACAATACTAAAGGCGGAGATTAGTATGTTCAAATAATCCGTAGACCCTAAGTGGATTAATACATCTTTAGTCTTTGTCGCTATCACTTTTTTTGGATTTTCTTGGGATAGTTCTTGAGTCTATCAAGCAGATCGAAATACATTCCAATCAGTTCAATTCGCTGCCTTTCATTATTTAGGTCACTGGACTCACTCTTCATGAGCTTGAACTGTTCAGCTATCCTTTCTTCAATCTCTGCTATAAAAGTATGAGCCGAAAATGAAGGATTACCGGGAAATTGGTCCTCCGCTTTACTAACTTGCTGCTCAGACGCGGCCTTTGCAGCGATCTCGTCGGCAGACTGTTGTTTTCTGCAATTTATGCAAATTATCTCGTTCTTGTACTTGATTTGGACGCCGTTACATATCGCACAAGGAGCACTCAATAGAGAGCCACCTCTTAGAAGAAACGAAACTGCGTCTTTCATATCGGATTTTCCTTCAGTGCTTACATCACTTGATCGATTAGAATCCATACATTATTACCATATCTTGTTTCTATTCCTAGAGGATTTTCTAAAAAACCCTCACTAGGAATGATTGCAACTATTAAGATGAGCGGATATATAAATAACATAGGATAGAACAGAGCTCGAAACAATCCAATATTTGAATTTGCCATAAGAAACCTGCCAATCAGATAGAAATAACCGTTATAAGCATTAGCAGTGGTCTCGTAGCGAAAATATGAGTGATAAGGAATTCGAAAGAATTATCTCTTTTATGGTGAATGAAAACGTGATACAGCGTCTTCTCGATTCAACCTGCCAATCTGTTAAGGCAAATGAACATAAAGGGACGCACGCCAAAGACTATATACAAACCATCAACCTCATAGAGTTTTTAAATTGAAGCATGCTGAATTGGCCTTAAAACTCGAATGAAGTATGTGACCAATCCAATCTACGATCGTGAGACATTGTAACCCAGAATAGAACGTTTTTTAATCTTAAAGAGACTACCGAATAATAATGAGCAATGGAAGGAAATCAAATCAGAGAACCTGAAGTGAGTAGACCCATAATGATAGCTGCGATGCAGGATATGGGGAATGTGGGAAGCATTGCGATAGATTTTTTAAAGAAGAGCCTTAAGGCGATCCCGTTTCGCTTCGTGTGTTCGAACTATCCGAACTATGTAATGGATAGAGGAGGCTACATTGAATTTAACCCAGAAAGATGGGATTACTGCTATGGAGAGAATATGATCCTCTTTGGCGGTGGGTACGGACAACCTCAGAGTAACGAAGAATTGATCCATCTTTGCAATGATGTGATCAACGTTGCCAAGAAGTATTCTGCTCAGATTATCTATACGTGTGGAGCCTTTCATTCTGATTCGAATTTTGGAAAAAGTCCAAGGACCTATGCGACTACAAACTCGCAAGCCTTGACGGAGCAGATTACACGTCTGGGGATCCCCAAGACGGAAAGGCCCTCCTACATCACTGGATTTAATGGATCAATTCTGGGTTTTTCGAAAGTAAATGGGATCAAGGCTATTGGGCTTTATGCAGAGATCCAAGAACCCCAAATTCCTCAATATAGATCGGCTAAGAGTATAATTCATGTTCTTGAAAAGTTGACGTATCATAGAATAGATGGAGTTAACGAACTAGATGTGATGGGAGAAGCCGTCGACAAAGAGATGGAAAGGATAAAAAGACAAGAAACCGAAAATAGCACTTCATAGGGATAAGAAATAGTCAATTTCAAATTTCCCATGACCACTGTCAACGAAATCAATCCGAACTAGGTGTGTTCTATTATCGTTCCCTTTTCCCTTCAACGAATTCTAAAAATTTCTCTTTAGCATCTAGGTAATGCATATGAACCGGTGGATGTTTAAAACAATATGCTGATACACTCTCTAACGGACCAGTAATATTCCTATCCATTGCTAGCTTTACTCCTCTAATTGCGTCTACCATTACCCCGGCGCTGTTGTACGCATCCACAACTTTTAGTTTTAGGTCGAGTTCAACTGGGATTTTGCCAAAGTACTTGCCTCTAATCGATAGATAACAAATTTTGTCATTGTTAAGAAATCCAACATAATCTGAAGGGCCGATTCGGGTTGGAATGGGATAGGGTGACATTGCTTGAACTGCAGAAGTCTTGCTAATTCTCTTGTCTTCTAACCTATCTTCATCAAGCATGTTATAGAAGTCCATATCTCCGCCTACATTTAGCTGATAAGTATCATCAATTTTGACTCCTCTATCCACAAACAACTTTACTAGGCTCTTGTGTACTACAGTTGCACCAAGTTGGCTCATTACATCATCCCCTGCGCAAACCAGCCCCCGACCCTCAAAAGACTGCTGCCATTTAGGTGCTGAGGCGATAAAAACAGGGATAGCATTTATGAACGAAACCTTTTTAGTCTCTAGACATTGTTCAGCGTAGAATTGCGTAGCGAGTCTACTTCCGACGGGAAGGTAGTTTAAGAGTATTTCAGCTCCGCTGTCCTTTAAAATGCTTGCTACATTAGAATCGGAGGCATCTGAAACCCTTACTTTTTCTAGGTAATGCTTACCAAGACCGTCCAGGACAGAACCTTTTTCGACTCTAACATCTAGCTTGTCTAATCCATTAATTATACTCGGTGTATTATTAGGTTCTGCATATATCGCCTCCGAAAGATCCTTGCCCACTTTACCATCGGTTACGTCAAATGCTGCAACAAATTCGATATCGCCAGGATCAATCCCACCAAGTGAGTATGCAGTTAGACCAATGGGGTCAGACCTATTCTCACTATAGTAGTGAATCCCTTGAATAAGGGCGGAAGCACAATTCCCAACCCCAGCAATAGCAACACGTACTTTTTTTGACATAAGAATATACCGGATCTGAAAGTATTGGCTCACATATATAATATATGAAGCAAGTATTGATAAATCAAAGAAAGGAAATCAAAACGATAAGGTTGATTCCGTGAATTCTATATCCACGGGGGGTTGTCAAAACGGAGTATCGAAGATCAAATATATTCTCCAAAATGATCTAAATTGAGATCTTGAAAAAACCTCCACAATGTTCTTCTTTTCGCCTAACCGTACAAACACATATTCATCTGACTGAATCTGCAGATAAGCTGGAAGCAGCACTTAAAAAAGTGATTCCGGTATCTACAACAAATGTAGAGAGACAAATTATTTTGGTGGGAACGTCCGATCAAATTGAATCCCTTTCGATCATACACGAACAAGTTAAGTCGCGGAGAACTGTCTCGGTACTAAGAAGAATGCTAATTAACAATCTAGATGGGAACACTACTTCCTTCCTTTTAAACAAGCAAGCGGCGGCCGCTGGCGTGGTAGCCCTGATAGACAGAGAGAGCGAGTCACCTCTTGGGGGGCTTAGAATACAGATTCAATGTCAGCCAATACAACAAGTGATCGACTGGCTGACTTTCGCCATAAATGCAGACACACATCCAAAATACCGTGAGTTAAATGAGCGCTGATCGGATGGATTCGGTGCAGTTAATTGGATCTACTAATTTCCTCTGTAGGCTACTCAAGCGAGTATCCTCATCACATGGGATTACTCCGCAGATAGATCCCAATAGTTAGCGTCCTTGAATTCTGCCTTCGGCTTGCCCAATGCTTTCCATTCCTTGAATGATTTTGCATACAATCTTACATCTTTCAGGCCAGCGAGTTTAAGTCCATAGTACACTAAACCCGATAGTGTGCCAACGCTGCCACAGTAAGTTACTAGTTCTGAATTTTCGTGTATGCCTCTATTTTGCAACAAACGTCTAATATCGTCGGCTTTGCTCAAAACCTTCCCATCTGCTCTAAGCATAGTATACGGAAGATTCACTGCCTCTGGTATATGTTCGGAAAGAAAATTAAGTCGTTCTCTAGAATCAATCAACACCGTATTTGATGCCGCTTTTTCAACGTAAGCGAGGTCAGCATATATCGAATGATTTATTGTCAGGGGATGAGGTTGCCATTTGTAACTGTTTATCTTTTTTTCAGTGCGAAATCCCATACTTTTCCACTGAGCGAACGTGACTTCCAAGATGGATGAATGTTGATGACCTACATATTGAAAAGTCCATGCGACTCGTGCAGCCAATGCTCCGAATGTATCATCATAGGTAACCACTGGTAAGTCCTCATTTACTCCAATGTCCTGTAACAACTCGATGCATCGAGCTGGGCTCTCTTTCTCCAAGATCTTTGCTAATGGTAGGGAAACCGCCCCTGGTATGTGTTCTCTAGCATATTCCTCTTCCTTCCGTACATCGACGACCCTTACATTCTTCTTTCTTATCAGGATAGACAGAGTGTTAACATCGCAGACAGTATCAGGAATTGAATAATACTCAGATTCTAGACCACTTCCTCTACCTCGGAGCGTCTTGTCCTGTTTTTGACTATCCATGGACAAAGCCTTTTTTGACGTCATACCAACTTAAGCGGCACACTCACCTCTAGCTGTTTTTGCAGTAAATCTTGTATCGCTCCCATAATCCTGGTACGATTCAGGGTGCTGATCTA
The DNA here is from genome assembly GCA_035697905.1 of Nitrososphaeraceae archaeon. Classification (GTDB taxonomy): domain Archaea; phylum Thermoproteota; class Nitrososphaeria; order Nitrososphaerales; family Nitrososphaeraceae; genus TH5896. The sequence goes on along the minus strand of DASSCH010000162.1, from coordinate 12,083 downwards.
CTGGTGGAAGTTGCACAACAGCAGCTAAGGCTCTCTTAGTGTCTTCAATGTCATGTACAGACCCGATCGCTTCTCCTTTCAATACTTTGTCTACCCATTGGCGAAGTGTTTCACCTTCACCATGCTCCTTCCTGTAGATTTCTATTATTTTGAGAACTGTATCAATCACTCGCTTTGCAGGAACACGCATTATGACACGCCCTAATTCTCCTCTTTCTCCTGCTGAGCCTCCAAACATCATTGTGTATGTCGGGGCCATTACATTGCCTATCCTAGAAGCACCACCGAAGAAGCCTATAGTCGCTATTTCGTGCTGTCCGCATGAGTTTGGACATCCACTAATTTTGATCGTACTATCATGGAGCATATCATCGGTATCTAGACCTAATTCCAAGAACTTGTATTGGATTTCTTTTGCCAAGCGATGTGAGTTTGTTATGGCCAAATTACAGGAAGTAGTCCCAGAACAGCCGACTGCAGATGTAATGGTCAAAGCCCCCGGGTTTGATAATCCCACTGATGCCAATCGATTGTAAAATTCAGGTAGATCATTGGCGTTCACGTATCTGATGGCGAAGTTCTGTTGAGGAGTATTTCTAGCTGCACCTTCCATCGATAGTTCGCGGATAGTTCCGGCCAATACTCGCAACTGATTTGCGGTTATGTCACCAGCACCGAGTGTGACAAATACCGTATAATATCCAGCCTGTTTTTGTGAGATCACATTGGAGTGAACCCATCTTTCGTATGCATTATTGCTAGATAAATCTCGTTCTCTATACATACGCAGTTTGGTCCCGTTACGAATTTCCTTGGGCAAGAATTGCTCATCTTCCTCCGCCGCTAAGTTGAACATACTTTCCGTGCTGTGAGCAGTTGTCATCAGGACTATAGACCTTTCTTTGAGCGCCATCTTTTGGAATTTTTCCCATCCCATTTCATTCACCAGATACCGCATTCTATTCCTGGCCATATTTTCTCTGTTCCCATTTCTGTCAAAGAGTCTAATGACTGCCATACACGTAGCCAAGAGCTTATCTTCAGAAGTGAACTCTTCTAGCAAATGACCTATAAAGGAAGCAGCACCTAAACCACCTCCAAGATAGATTCTAAACCCTCGTAAACCATCTTTTGTCATTGGGACAAGACCGATATCTGCAATTCTAACCAGGCCATGCTTCTCACAGCACGCGAAGTTGATCTTAAACTTCCTAGGTAGGTTTTGGCACATAGGATTGCGTAGGAAGAAGCGCGCTATAGCCTTAGAATAAGGAGTAGAATCAAATTCCTCGTCTGGACAGACTCCCGCTAGGTGGCTACACATCACATTCCTAACTGTGTTACCACAGGCCTCTCGAGTCGTCAGGCCAACTTCAACCAATCCTCTCATTACCTCACTGACATCTTCAAGCTGGACCCAATGTAGCTGAATATTTTGTCTGGTAGATACATGCGCTGATCCAATCGAGAATGCTTCCGACAAAGAAGCTAATTTTTCTAATTGCAGTGGGAGCATTTCACCGCCAGGAACCTTAATCCTTACCATACTGTAATTCATTTGGAGACGTGAGCCATATGCACCATGTTGTAATCGAAATCTGCGGAAATCATCTTCTGACAGTTTGCCAGTCCTGAATAACTTTACTTTCTCAGCAAAAATATTAGTTTCCTCCTCCTTTCCCCAGTGAGGATTTGGCCGGGGTTTAGGTATATTTTTTTGATGAGAACGACTAGCATCTTTTTTCATTTTCAATTTACCTTACCTCCACGCAAAAACCATATATTGTTTGTGGAAGAGAGATGAGAATGAAATGAAATGGTTGTTCTGCGGCAAGAATCGACCTCTAATCAGCGTGCATACGATGCCTGATGCTGAAGCTTTGTCTTGAATCCTCACTGAGATGTTTCTTATGCAGGTCTAGCCGACGCTAAAAATCGTACTAACATTTTAATGAAATACTCTTACACTTATATTTCAAACATATTCTGATATGATGAAGAGGTAATGGGAAAGCTAAATTTTCCTAAAGAATTAAAGTATATCATAATTGCCGTGGTTATCGTGGCTCTTGTTTGGGTAGCAATTAGAGTTTCCTTTGGAGTGATAAACCCATTTTATGTTGTAGCTAGCGAAAGCATGGTGCCGAGACTAAATGTGGGAGACTTCGTGATTGTAAGCCACAACATCCCTTTTGACGAATTGAGTGAAGGTGATATCATAGTCTTTAAAGAACCTGTACCTGATGGCGAGGAAGCGGATGCTATAGTGCATCGAGTTAATGAAATCTTGACTGATCCGGAAGACAACCTCGTAATCGTTACGAAAGGCGACGCTAATTCGGGTTCTATCCCTGGCATAGACTTTCCAATCTACGAATCAAATTACGTTGGGAAGGTAGTTGTAGATATTCCAAAACTAGGCTTGGTGACCAAAGCAATAAGCCCGCCAGTTAACTATATTATCATTGCTATAATACTTGTGATCCTATTCTTTCTGTTTAAGAAAGGTAAAGACAAGGCACGGTGATTACGGCGGTAGATTGTGGAAAACTGGAAAAAAATGTATAACCATCCAGATATTGGTCTTGAGTTTAGTAACGTCATTCCAATTAATTCCTTCCAAGTAAAAAGAATTTGGTAATAGTTCCGCGATATTCCTATACGAACAGTCAGCAGCAAGAAGTTATTGATTGACACATAAATATCGAACAGTTCCAGATTTGATATGAAATTGGATAGGATTAGATGCGGCTGTAGGTGTATTAAATGTAAAGAAACAAAATTGATGGGTTTTACTTTTAGGTCGCTTGATGGTTACGATGATATCCATCACACATGTTTAGTTTGTGGGACTCACTTCAACCATCTCGATGGTGAAATTTACGCTAATTGTAAAATATGCACCTCAAATTGACTGTTTACTTCGATCTAAACCCATCTGTTAGCTTCTTATGATAGATTGAATTGCAAATTCTATCTGTTGCTTCTGGCGGAAACTCCTTTACTTTCTTAATTCTTTTCTTGTCATAAATGGATGAAAGGAACCTGAAACATGTTGGACAAACTTCCTCCAACAATCAACCACCCATCGAAGTCTTTCTTAGAATCGGTACCGTGATTGAAGACCGACTTTGATTACGGGAAGCGACAAGGAAGGGCATCGGGAATTCAGGAAGGTTTGATTCAACAAATCCTTCATTTCTAAACTCATAAGTTTTTCCGTCATAGGTGCATTTGATCATAGAGATGTCTTCGATATTTCCCACTTTTTCAATTGATTTATAGTATTCAACAAGTTTTCGAGGCTCATAAACGGTTTGCCCTTTCCTCACATAACGCTTCTTCTTCATAAACTTGAATGCAAATATTGTATATCTACGCTTGTAGTAGCCAAACATGTTCTGGATCAGGATGCACCGTCGGATCTGATCCTGAGGTATATAGAGAGCATCACCTGTTCCTGACTTTGCTTCTATGGACAACAAAACCGACTTCTTGTTATTAACAGCGACTATGTCAGGAAGGCCGGCACTAGATCCTCCGAGCCTTCTCGCACACCAGTCTCCGATATTGAGACGTTGTACCAGGGAATGCTCGTAGCTGTATCCTCTACTTCTGCGAAAGCTGCTCAATTCGAATCAATAACCTGCCTTTATGTAAATTAAACCTAAGCATAATCTAGTCAGTATCAAATCGGAAGAAACCAGATTGTACGTAATATACTTTATCATCATGATGTGTTGGTATCTTCTGGAGTTTATATCAGTATGTTAGTGTTAGAAAGGTATAAGGTCAGAACTTGTAGGCCATGTTTGAGTTTTGAGTATTATTTTCCCATGGTCACCTTCTTCTTGATTTCGCTTCCATTATTGAAACTTGAGTTAGGACTCAGTTTCCCCATGCTTAACCAGTACATGACCCCCATAGATGGGTTAAATAATTAGTAACAAAGTGAAAATTGACCTAACAGATCATGGACCGAAATTACAATTCTGGAAACCAATTTCCTTATGCGAGGAGTATATTGCGAGTTCAAAGATTTTCAGAAGTAGGTAAATCCCGAAGTCAACTACAATCAGGTCTGCCTAAGTAACGGTTAAACCATTGATCCTCTTTTAACACTTATAAGTAATTATGCACTAATTCGACGACCATTACTGAGTTGGAGCTTAAAGCCATCACTTCTGAGGATATGTACAAAATCGAAGAGAACGCAGAAACGAATTTCGGTGTCCGTAGAATGTATATGATGGAAAATGCAGGACATGGACTTGCCGACTTTATTGAATCCAAGATGAGTGAGATGAGTACGAAAACAGTCAAGAGAATTGTTGCCGTGTGTGGTGGAGGAAACAATGGAGGTGATGCTATGGTTTGTATGAGGCACCTTTCCTACAACCCTGGATCGAAATATACAGTGTTGCTGTTAATTGATCCTCGTGATCTTCGAACTGAGGAAGCAAGAACAAATTGGAGTATTCTCACGAGATTAGATTCAGTAGAGTTGTTTTGGAGCAGTAAGATAGAACAAATCAAAGAGAGGATTCTTGATTCTGACATTATAATAGATGGCATACTTGGAACCGGAGTAAGTGGCACCATCAGAGATCCTCATTCTTCCGCAATAGATTTTATCAATGAATCCGGTGCGTACATATTCTCTGTAGATATTCCCTCAGGGCTTGATCCTAATACTGGCCAAGTTCATGATAAGTGTGTAAGAGCAAATGCAACTGTCACCTTTCACAGAATCAAGAAAGGGTTGCTGAATAATGAAAAATATTCTGGTCAGATTCACCTTGAACATATCGGGATTCCAAGAGAAGCAGAGGGTGGAATTTTGGTGAACGAAATATGACCGAAGGAATATATCAACTCAAAGTCGGGAATATGGCAAATTTCACTTATGTTATCTCCGATATTCAGACCCACCTCGCTGCCATCGTAGATCCTTCATGGGATCTCCATGAGATATTTCAATTGCTCACCGAAAAGAAGCTCAGGGCAAAGCATATCATAAACACTCATTCACATTTCGACCATGTAATTGGAAATGACGAAGTTGCAAAGGCTACTGGGGCAACTGTCATTCAGCACTCAAATTCTCAGCTTCGCAAAGATATCTCCGTAGCAGAGAATGATGTAATATCAATCGGTTCTATTAGCCTTCGAGTTATGCATACTCCGGGTCATTCTCAAGATAGTATTTGTCTAATTATCGATAAAAGGGAAGTATTCACTGGAGATACTCTCTTTGTCGGTGCTGTAGGAAGGATTGATCTTCCAGGAGGGAATCCAAAAGACATGTATCTTAGTTTGTATAGAAAGGTTTCAGCTTTGGAGGATCAACTTACTGTTTATCCTGGTCATGATTATGGCCCCTCTCCAGTTTCAACGATTGGAAAAGAAAAACTATCAAATCTTGCATTACAAGCAAAATCAGAAAATGAGTTTCTAGCTTCCATGGGCGTTGGTTGAAGCCAATTTGAAATATGATGGGGTAGATTATCCAGACCTCAAATCCGTCAACGAAGATCAGACCTTTAAAGTGCCTTTATCAATTAGCAATCCTTTATTTGCACTAGTAATATCATACACTTACACGAGTCTCATATCGGGAATCACGGCAGCTGGCCAGAATGAAAATCTAATAAAATATACATCTCCTGCTGACGCGGAATTCTTGAATTACGGTCACTGTAAATGTTTGGATTCAATTCCTGTTACTCCAGATGGACTGCCTACTCCTGCGATAATCACAAAGACCGCATTAGATCTGTCGAATATGCCTTTTTTCGTAGTCAACGCTGGGTCGGTAGTTAGACCTCAAGCTCCTTATGTCTCATTTGACATGAACCCCGGAAATGATATACGAACGGGAAATGCCGTAGACGAAAGTTATGTCAAGAAAGGCCTAGAGTACGGCGAAGCCTTGGGCCGGGAACTGGCCAAACTTAGTAAAATGGTTATTATCGGTGAAAGTATCCCAGGAGGAACGACTACTGCTCTAGGTGTGCTCGTTGCACTTGGAATCGATGCCTGGTCAAAGGTGAGCAGTAGCCTCACGAAAAATCCTCACACTTTAAAGAACAGAGTAGTAAAAGAAGGGATAGCTAAAGCTGGCATCTCTTTTGGGAGTTTCAGAAATAATCCAATAAGAGCAATAGCTGCCGTTGGAGACCCTATGATCCCAGTTGTGGCTGGGCTTGCTTGTGGCATCAGTGCTTCGGGAAGCAATGTTATGCTAGCTGGAGGGACGCAAATGACAGCTATTGTCGCGGTAATAAGTGCAATGAACAGAGCACTAGGAAATATTTGTATAGGGACTACTTGCTACGTTGCAAATGATCCTTATTCAGATATTAGGGGGATTGCCAATGAAATCTGCACTGATTTTCCGATTTGTGCTGTAGATCTTCACTTTGATGATTCGGAACGACCGGGCCTAAGGGCGTTTGCGAACGGTTTCGTCAAAGATGGAGCAGGAGCCGGAGGCGTATCCATTCTAGCGATGCTAAAGAGTAAAGGATCGCTCACAGGTACCTCAATACTTAGATCCATAGAATTAGAATACGATAAACTCACGCGAAAGCAACAAAAGAAATGACCCAATAAGCGGACCAAACCCATTCAACGATAAAAAAATGGCGGGATCGACATTATATATTGAATTCTAAAATGCCTAATATAGATCATGCCTGGAAGAGCCAAAAAACACAACGGCCCGTCTGCACCCGTTACTGGAAAGGAACTTACAGCAATAGAGGAGATTACCGTAATGTTAGATGTTCTCATCGAAGAATTACAGCGCAGAGGCATCATCGATAAGAGAGAATACAATAGATTGGTTGCGATGCGACTTCACGAATTTTCCAAAGCAAGGGCGTTTGAAGACTTAGATGAGGAATTATGAAGCGGAAGACTCGCACTATTTTTACGACGTAGGCATATCGTAATAAGAAAAAGCGCCGGGAGAGGGATTCGAACCCTCGTGACCCCAAGAGATCACAAGCTGGCTGGAGATTTTGAAATTTCCAGGCTTGCGCCCTGCCAGGCTAGGCGACCCCGGCCTGATGCGGTAACCATAGTTACCATTCGACTACGAGTTACAAGGATCCACCAACTTATGTGTTTATCCGAGCGATTAATTCATTGAGCGTGATTAGTATTAAGATGCAAATATTTTTTCAGTTTTGTCAACTAAACCCAAAGTTAAAATGTTAGTACTAAGATGGTGTTGCATCTCAATTCTAGTCTAGTTAGGTTTCTTTTGATCCCAGGCTTGTTGTGTGCCACGATTTAGGGTAGGACCCCGGTTTCATAATTATCCTCTTGATATTAACGGCAATGCCTTTTACGTTAGATTCGATTTCTTCCCTCGTCATCGCGACTTCACCAAATCCCACGATCTCTCCTTTCATGGAATAAATACCAACGAAGCTCCCCACCTTGAGTGCCTTGGATACAGATAATATCCCAGGGATTGCGAGCTGTGCGCCGTGACATAAAGCATCGATCGCCGTATCTCTTATGACCACGGTCTCCACGCCATCCATACAATATTCAATAGGTCTTATCAGTTTCCTTAACTTTGTGTCGTCCTCTTCATGTCTATACAATTCTAGGGCATCAGCCAAGTCGTGCATTCTAACAAAGCTGTCTCTTTTTTCTGACAGATTGCTTACCTGCGTCCGGCGGAGCTCCACCATAGTAGCACCTGTCCCAAGAATCTCCCCTATATCATACACTATTTTCCTTATGTAGGTACCCGACTGAGATAATATACGCATCAGGATGAGGCGTTCGTATCTCTCCAGCTTTTCAATTTCATATACTGTTCGAATTCTAGTCGCTCTTTTTACAGAAGATCTCTGGGGTGGCCTCTGATATATTTCACCGACAAATTGAGCTATCACAGTGTCCAGTTTATCATCGCTGATATGATCATGGAGCCTTGCCAATGCGTAATACTCTTTGGGTCCGAAAAGCAATATGGAAAGGGCCTTCGTGCCCTCTCCTAGTCCAATAGGGAGAAGCCCCGTAGCGCCAGGATCTAAAGTCCCACTATGCCCTGCTTTACTGATTCCGACGATTCTTTTCACCCATGCGACAACTTCATGGCTAGTAGGACCAGGAGGCTTATCCAGCAAAATCAAGCCATAGTCCAGTAAAGAGCTAATAGGTCTGCTTGATGGATAATATCCATACTTCTCACTAGTAACATCGTCATCCAGTCTGATCAAATTATCAAAAGGAGAAGACATTAATCTTTTCTCAATCTACACAATGAGAGTCCAGATATATAATCGAAGAACCTGGTAGTTATTTAACACCCTCATATTTTATCAAGGGATCATAGACAAAAGACTTCACTGACCCAAAAAAAGGCATCCGCTTTCTTTACCCTGATTGAAGATAGTTGACTTACTTTTAACCCGTTCTATCCGTTTTGACTGAATGCGACCACTTTACAAATTAGGTGATAAATTGGGGAATCTGGTCGTCTGGCTACACTCGACCTAAGAATTTTATACTAGAAAGGCATAACACATTTAACGTGATGAAGAATCGCCACCGAAGCAGGGGAGAGATTATTGCATCTATCCTTCAGGCAGTAAATGGGAATAGCCTGAGGCAAACGGAAATACTTTATCGCACGTATCTTTCGCATAACCTTCTAAAAGAGTACTTGGTCCTTTTGCTTGAAAATGAACTGATTGAATATACCTCCGGTGAACGAACTTTTAAGACTACTGGAAAGGGGATGAGATATCTTCAGATGTATGCTCAGTTAGGTCAGCTAATAGTAAAGCACAATAGTAAGTTACCTTTGTCTGATGCCAGCCCTTTGTGGGGATAGTTTTAGTATTTTAAATCTTCTAGAAAATATTCAAACTGATGGAGGCTAAAACCGAATGATGCATCTGAACATCGAGATGTAATGTTATAATGAGCTGAATGTCCGCCCAAAAATGCACAAATCAATATCTTTCTTGATTGCTCAGATCAGCTAAGAGCATTTGTTCCATGAAAATTGTGAAGACTAGGAGGATCGGTCCTATGCTTTTGCTTGCTGTAACCTTTTATCCACATCATCCCAATTCACTACATTCCACCAGGCCGAAATGTAGTCAGGTCTTTTATTTTGATATTTGAGATAATACGCATGCTCCCACACATCGCACCCTAGTAAAGGGCTTAACCCTTCAGTTCTTGGACTGGTTTGATTTGGCATTGCCTTATATTCTACCTTTTTTGTCGATGGATTATAGACAAGCCATCCCCACCCACTACCTTGTATAACTGCAGTATCTGAGGAGAATTTTTCCTTAAACCCAGCAAAACCTCCGAAAGACGAATTTATTGCATCAGCAACCGCACCTCCCGGCTCTCCACCACCTTTTGATTTCATATTATTCCAAAATATTCGATGATTATCGAATCCTCCTCCATTGAAATTGATTGCACCTTTTTGGGCTGCTGGAACTTGATCCAAATTTGATAATATTTGTACGATGTCCTTCTCTTGAATTTCAGGGGGACATTTTTCCAGGGCTGCATTTAATTTGTCTGTATAAGTTTGATGGTGTTTTGTATGATGTATCTCCATTGTTCTTGCATCAATATGTGGTTCAAGTGCATCGTAGCCATAGGGAACTGGTGGCAAGTCATATTTTTTCATACATTTTAAAGTAAATCTTTTACTATTAACTGTTCTGTTATCATCTCCCAAATATATTACTCTGAGCGAATTAAAAGGAAATGATAGTTCTAATCATTACATCTTGCATATCATAAATAGATACCAGGCGGTCAATCAATATCTTTGCTAAATAGAAGCTAGGTGGTTCAACTTGATATCAAATATGTTGCGATGCGTCTATAGAGAAGTGGGCCCAGCGAACTCATCGTTTTTCTGAGGAATCGCTGGGAAACGTATTTATTAAAAACTATAGCACCTGATGATTGATAACGTTTGCCAATAAATGATGAATTGTTACGTGCCAGGAAGAAGGTTTCTGCAACTCGACCTAAGTTTGTTAGGCAAGAGAGTTGGAGATATATCAGACTTGCAGAAAATTGGAGGAAACCAAAAGGCATTGATAACAAGATGAGGAAGCAGGTATCTGGGGTCCCGCCACTCGTCAAAGTGGGATACAGGGGGCCAAAAAAAGCCAGAGGTCTACATCCTTCTGGTTATAAGGATAGATTAATCCATAACATCAGGGACCTGGAAAAATTGGATCCCAAGATTGATGCCGCGAGAATTGGTCACTCAGTAGGTCGGCGGAAACGTATAGATATTGTGAATAAGGCCAGCGCTTTGGGTATCAAGGTTCTCAATAGGGGTAATGTAGCATTGGAAAGCACTCAAAAGAATGAGATTAAGGAGCAATCGTAATGGTAATTAATATACGAAAGAAGCGAGAACTCGTCGCACGGATATTGGGAGTAGGTGTGAATAGAGTTAGATTTGAGCCAGATAAGCTTGAAGATGTGGCTGACTCCATTACGAGGGAAAATCTTAGGGCGCTAATTAAGAATGGGGCTATATGGACCGCAAGACGACAAGGAACTTCTAGATATAGAGCTAAGTTGAAGCATATGACAAGAAAAAAGCGTGGAATTGGAATAGGGTCTAAGAAGGGGAAAAAAACCGCTAGAGTAGGAAAGAAGAAGCTATACATGGCAAAGATCAGAGGCATGCGACATTACTTGAAAGTCCTGAAGGATCGAAATGACATTGATAGAGAAACATATTGGTTGCTATATAAGAAGGCCAATGGTGGTCAAGTTAGAACGTTGGCTCATTTGCGAGACTTAGTAAAAGCTTCTAAAGCCAGATAAATAAAAAGACTCTTTTCTCGATGCGACTAATGCCTTTCCCTGTATCATCTCGTAGATGACCAGGTTTGAGATCCCCCTAAGCCTCAAACAATATTCATATCTAGAAACAGAGAATGTTTATGAGATTTAGCACTACTACTCAGGATTCGACCGTTATGAATAGACAGGCAGTAAGTTAGAGAATGACAACAATAAACACAAGATCACGATGGCTATGTTTATCTATTGACTATGCTAACCTTTGATGAATCCCAGAATAAAGCCCGCGGCTAGGCTTCCCACCAGAGGAATTCCGAAAGCTGCCATGACTGAAGAAATGCTTTGCTCAGTTCCTGGCAGATTAGAGTTACTTACGTTGCCCATCAAACCCGTTCCCGCTTCTTGTATCTTGGTCCAGTCAACAGAAACATATTGTTGATAACCAAGGGCGACAAAGGCAACTATCATTAATCCAGCGATAATAAGGACGATCTTTATTACCTTTTTTATCGCATATCCCACAAGAAACCCTGCTATACCTCCTACAGCTATTGGGGTAGCACTCGACGCTAAAGAACCTAAATCCATACTCATTTTGTCTGCCGATTATTTAACAGCCTAGATATCTATATGGAGTCTGATAGTTTGTATCATAACCTTATCTCTATAAAATTCGCCCTGCTCCCCCTTCCTTTCATGATTATCTAGAGGGGCCAGTTGTTATATTCAAGACGATCTTTGTAATATGATAGTATAAGGAAGTCTCTCATATGTCAGAGAATAATGGTACGCGCTTTAGGCTGGTTAGCGTGGCCGTCTAAAATGTGAACGACACCTAATCGTACCGTCAACGTCAACGTACGTTACTTTATCAAGGAAGCAGTATTCAAACCGATTTTTTCGTAAAATATGAATTATCTCACGAGGAAGAGGCTGTCGTGCCCTAAGGTCAAATGCATATAAAATCGATTTGGCTTGAGTTCGGCTTCGTATCCATGCATGGCCAGCATGAGTAGGATTCCCGCTAATAGAGTAGAAGACTTAGTATTTGATTTATCCGTACTACCATGCAGGTCTGACTTGTTCAATCCCCAACGAAATTATTAGGTCTGATATAATTCTCCAATTCGCGAGAAGTGTACATAGCAGGGGAACAGGCAAAATTCTTGCAAACATATGCTCGAGTTGAACTATTTGTTTGAGAACGTGCAGGTTTTAATTTTCCTTTGAAGAATGGTAGTTGTTGTTCTAGTTGG
>DASSCH010000161.1:0-5341 GCA_035697905.1 Nitrososphaeraceae archaeon | reverse complement strand
GCGTTTAATATTTTGTGATAAGGTGTAGAAAGGGATGCTCGAGATAATTCAAGTTGCAGGCAACTACTGTTTGCAATGTTGACAAGCGATCACTTACCCTTTTTAGTTACTCTCTAGGATTCGTCATATTTCTAATTTAATGAAGGGACTAACTCGTAAGAGATCAATGGGATAGAATGGTAAACAGAAAAACTACGATAGAGGAATCAGATCGAATCTGTCCTCGTCGATTTAGTGAAAAAGATAGTATGTGTGGAATAGTTGGTGTTATAAGCAAAAAAGGAGACAATGTTGTTCCTCTTATACAGGAAATGCTTACTAGTATCGCCTGTAGGGGTCCTGACGGAGCCGGAATTGCGGCATCAAGTCGGATCGCCTTAAGTGATTCAATTTCAGGTTTAAATAAGGGTATGAAATTAAGTAGCGACGCCGCCTTGGGGCATGTTAGACTGGAAGTTGTTGGTGGAACATATGGACAACAGCCATTTAGAAGTTGCAATGGGAGATTCGTCCTCGAACACAACGGTGAAATATATAATTATAAAACGCTCCGAGATAGGCTACGTACAAAACACGACTTTGTTACTGACACGGATAGCGAAGTCATAGTGCATATGGTCGAAGATCATTCTGAAAAGACAAGAAGTCTACTTCCGTCCATAAAAAAGACGGTATCTGAACTGGACGGTGTGTATGCTATCGTAATAAGAGATGAAGAAACTGGTGAGGTTGCTTTAATTAGAGATGTTATGGGGGTGCGGCAACTCTACTATGGCCAGAATTCGCAATTAGTGGCCTTTGCATCTGAAAGAAAAGCATTGTGGAAGATTGGCTTAAAGGAGCCAACTCTAAGAATTCATCCAGGCTCTGCTTTGATTATTATGCCCGATGGTTCATTTGGTGATCAGCAGAAGGTTACAAGGAATCCTGTAATTAATCAAAAGATTCGGTACAAGACGCTGAGCTCTGCAATTAAAGCGTACAAAAGGGCCTTAGTTTCATCTATGAGAAAGCGCACCCAGGATTTTGATCGAATAGGCATCATATTCTCAGGAGGAATTGATAGTGTAATAATTGCTTGGCTTGCCAAGAAGATGGTTCGTGAAGTTATATGCTATACAGGTGGAGTGGAAGGATCAAGTGACATAGCATTTGCCAGAAAGATTGCAAAAAGACTGAATTTGAAATTAAGAGTCAATGAATTAACTTACAATGAGGTAGAAGAAATGATCCCTGAGGTAATCAATATAATTGAACATACAAATGCAGGTCAGGTGGAAGTTGCTATCCCTGTATATGCAGCTGTAAAACTGGCTCATGAGGATGGTATAAAAGTGATGTTTTCTGGGCAAGCGGCAGATGAGCTATTTGGAGGTTACTCGTGGTACGGTAAAATAGTAAAAGACGGAGGAGGGTATGCTGGTTTGCGTCATTACATGAATGAGGACATACAGCTGTTGTACAAGGAGACTCTAGAGAGAGAGGATAAGATTACCATGGCTCACAGCATTGAAATGCGCGAGCCGTTTCTTGACTTGAAATTGATCAGACTAAGCATGAAAATAGATCTACGTTTGAATGTCAAGGGTGTGTCAGACGCATTTGGCAAGCACGTTCACAGAAAGCTCGCACAAGAATTGGGCATTCCGAGAGATATTGCTTATCGTTCTAAGGAAGCAGCTCAACATGGTTCAGGAATTCATCAAGTGATTGACTTAATAGCACGAAAGCACGGCTTTGATGAATCAACCATCTCTACAAAGTACTTGGACCTGCTCAAATCTCGGGAAAGGATAGGAAGTTCTCAGAGATATGGATACCTTTTCGAGAACGAGCAGAAAAAAATGTGGATTGCTGAGCCGCATGTTCAGATGTATCTTGACAGTGTTTCCAAAGTATTGCCATCGCTAGAACAAAATGTTATTGCCAAAAGGAAATCCCTATAAAACGAATCGGGTTAATGATGCAATCTGCTAAATACCTTGTCATTTATTCCCCGCCTAGAAAGTATTATTGAATATTGAATATAGCTAGTACACAAGAAGGAATGTAAGCAAATAACAAATAATACTCGTCTATCGAGCTTGCAAAAATTAGAACGGCAACATACACCTAGCATTGGGGCTGGTCAGTGAATTCGCGTGTTTCTTATATTGCTGTAGTTCTTTCCATTATGCCACAAGCATGAAAATAACGAATAAAGGCATAATTATTATCTCATTAATTCTATTAACAATCATACTAGTGACGTTTATCTTCTACTACAGTGAATTCTTCGAAGGGTCGGGCAGCATACTGAATAACAGAGTTCTCGGTGAATCGATAGAAGGTTTTACTACGGCATTTAATAGAACATTCAATGTATCGGAAGCATTCGCTAGTGACTTGTTAAAGTCTTCTCTTTCGCTATTTGTAGTCATCAATCCTGTTGGAAGCATCGCATTACTCATATCCATGACTGCAAGAATGGATGCTTCTGAAAGAAAGGTTGTTTCAAAGAATATTATGATCACAGCAGCTGGATTATTGATTGCATTTGGAGTAGCCGGTACTCAGCTACTATCTCTATTTGGTATCGAACTCTTCAGCTTTATGATCGCCGGAGGGATACTTCTTTTCATCATATCGATAGAATTGCTTACTCGTGGAATGTGGAGATATGGAGATTTTACATCCACTGACGTTGGTGTTGTTCCTTTGGCTTTTCCTCTACTTACTGGTCCTGGAGCTATCACCTCTGTCATAATTTCTTTACAAAGCTATGGCGTGTCAGTTACGCTTTTGTCTATTGCATTAGTGCTTTTAGCCACTTACTCCATTTTACGTTCGGAAGATAAGATATTTCGTGTACTAGGGAGAAGAGGGTTGATTGTAATTACAAGAGTGTTAGCAATCTTTCTAGCTGCAATTGCAATTCAATATGTCATTGAAGGCTCAAGGCAAATATTGTTTCTATAAGATTACTCTTTTAAGCAATAGGAAATAAGGGAATTTGGATCAAACACTAGGCTTGCTGGCTGGCCTACTATTTAATAACTCTAATCCAACCTAATTTGCGAAAATACTATAACATGACCATTGCAGGTACTACCAAAATTAGGATAAGAATAATAAGAGTAGTATATAGACCAAAGAAATTCCAGGAGCCAGTCTCTATCCCACCTGGTAATGTTATATTAGTCCCATAGAATGCTCCAACTAATGCCCCTGGAATGGACAAAGTGAAAATTATAGTGAGAACTGCTAGTATCTTGTTAGTCTTCTCGGTACTAAGCATGAAGTCTGTGTCCTTGTATATCTCGATTGTTTCTTTCGACTCCTCCAGGATCTCGATTATCTCGTCTATATGATCCTCGACATCGTCATAGTATAAAGTGAGATTCTCCTAATAATTTCTGTATGCTGTCTGCATTTCGCATCGACCATCTCCACTTTGTTATCGGCTTGAACATGGTAATAGGATCCATATTTTGATGCGATTCTTTATGTAGTTGATCGGTATTTGTCTGCCCAGTTATTGCTAATAAGGGGGACTGTCCATGTTTGCATTTGCAACACCGGTAGTCAAGTTGGTAGCACCTGGGCCCAAAATGGAAAGGCATAGTCCGACTTTTTGAGTTAATCGGCCATAGACATCGGCCATAAATGCTGCTCCTTGTTCATGCCTTGTCAAGACAAATTTAGTCTTTGACGAATTTGCGATAGAGACCATTAAGTCATTTGTTTCTTCACCAGGAAGACCAAAAATATACTCTACACCTTCTGTTTCCGAGCATTTTATAAAAAGATCTGATGCCTTCATTCTATTATAATTTCTTTAAGGAATAGTTTATGGATACTCTTGATAACTGTCAGTTCTTATTTAGAAAGTCAATCTAGACTATACATATATTTAGTCCTTATTGACGCTACTATCAGACAGAACATAACGGTTAGCAGTAGGCATCAAGATAGATTATAGCCAATTTTGGCAAGGAGATTATTAATACCTTCTGGTGTATAGACTGACTGTGTATTGTCATACAATATAGGTTCAAAATATATAAAAAGGAATTTTTCCTGATTCTTATTTAGTATAGTTACAGCTAGTGCGACAGATTGGTTCTTCCTCTTTGGCTTGAGCCTACGCGTAAGGATATTGAAAAAGTTCTGCTCCGGTACATTTATCCAAAAGAGAAAAAGTATATGATGTATGAGGAAAAGAGCACCAGCTGACCTGCAATTTACTAATTAAAACGAATGGTATTTTTTTTGTCCTGTTTGTTCTTTGTGTGGGTAAAGATATTCATTATATACTGGTATATTATCGACACGTTATCATCCGATATCTATATAATAATATTTTCTGATCCTAGCAAATTTCGAATAACGCATAATAGGAAAAAAAGTTAAACCAGAGAAGTGCCGATGTCTGTTTGATAGATGGAGAATTTAAAAGTCATAGGTAACGTAGAAAAACCAAGAATAGGTGACCACTATGTAATTATAAAGGTCAAAGTAACTTGGATAATTCCGGTAGACCATTTCCTAGTCTCTGGTGCATTACCAAAAATAGAACCTATTCCGCATATACCAGGAGCAGAGTCACGTGGTATAGTAGAACAGATTGGAGAACATGTCGATGATAGTCAAACTAAAAAAGGAGACAGGGTGTTCACAGTTGGGTCATTTTGATTTACTGTTAATTTTACTAACCTAAGTCCCAAGTCACCGGTGTAGAAATCTATGTTTTTCTGTGGATTGCTAGTTATCGCTGTAACGTCGTGTATGCCAAAGACGCCTCTGTTATTAGTGCTATCGTTATTCTCTTTCCTTATTTCTCTAGTCTTCATACATGATAATATTTCATTCTTATACTTTTACGTTTAACTAACTAATCGTCCATCCGAATTCAACAATAGTATTATTCTGTCTACACTAATTTCCACAAGTGAAAGTGGTGTAAGATCTGCTCCTGCAATCTAATCCTCAGATCTACTGACCAGACAAGCTATCGCTCATACCTGAATGCAAGGAGCGAGCCAGGGCTCCATAGAGTTGTCGTCGGGATAATTGGACCTTCCTTCATGGCTTGCACGGGGCCCATCATATCAGTAATTACGTAAAGATCACGGCCATCTGGACTAAACGCGATATCACGATAGCGGTTCTCTGAGCGGAAAAGTTCCACAGGTTCACGTGCAAGCGCTGTGCCATTTTCGTTTAATGATATTTGGAAGATCCTACCCGCCTTTAGAGTTGTCATCAGTAAGTTATTCTCCCATCCTGGAATAGCATCTGATGTGTAAAGGTGCAAGCTTGACGGTGCAACGGTTGGATAACAGGTAGAGGTCATTTCCCC
>DASSCH010000160.1:0-7988 GCA_035697905.1 Nitrososphaeraceae archaeon | reverse complement strand
ATCGACAAGAATAGCTGTATTCTGGTTCTGAACCCTAACGATTCTACTTTCGACGATGTGAAGGCCAACGCTCACGAAATAAAGGCAAGAGGTGCAATGCTGATAGGTATAGGAAATTCACCGAGTGATGTCTATGACCTATTTATAACCATTCCAGAGGTGGATGAAATTTTATATCCTCTTCTGGAGGTAATACCGTTTCAAATGATAGCATATTATCTAGCACTTGAGAAAAACGCAAATCCCGACTATCCTCGAAACCTCGCCAAATCGGTGACCGTCAAATAGGACTATACAGAATCAGAATCTTCAGGCAACTTAGCTTTAAATACAGATGCAGCAATTGACGCCTATAGGACCATGTCTGCTGTTAACAGAGATTACGATATCATAATTGCAGGCGGCGGCTTGTCGGGCATGATTGCTGCATGCTCAGCTGCTCATTACTCGTCTCAAGCACTAAGGATCCTAGTGGTGGACAGAAATGATTTAGAATCATTAGGTAGAAAGACATTGACAGGTTGGATTTGTGGTGACGCAGTTGGCAAGAAACCCGTCGATTACATGAATAGTAGAATAAATATTAACTGGCAGTATCCTGAAATCGAACATCCGGTAAAAGGCGTTGTTGCTTATTCTCCCGATCATGAAACGAAAATTTCATTTGACGGAGAAGGATATATTTTGAATAGAAAGCTTCTACCACAGAGGCAAGCTAGCGACGCCATTTCAAGGGGTGTTGAACTTAAAGGGAACATTGTCCTCAGAGGCCTTATTACCGATGGAAATATGGTAGTAGGAGTTGAAGGCGACGATTTAAAGGAGAGAACTTTGTTCAGGAAAACTTCTTCATTGGTCATTGATTGCACAGGAGTAACTTCTGTTTTGAGAACTAATCTTGCGATTAAATCATATATTCAGAGAAAGATATTAAGAGACGACTTAGAGGCAACAGGGAGATACATATGCACCTTTGATGTTGGTATTAACGACAAATCATATTTTGACCCAGAATATTGTATAATACATTTAGACCAAGATATTGCTCCTGGTGGGTACGCTTGGGTGTTCCCTAAAGGTGATTTGAAGGCAAATATTGGATTAGGCGTGCAACAAAAAGCATTAGATCAGATGAATAAGAAAAGCGGCAAAATCGTCAACCTCAAGAATTTAATAGACAATTACTTGAATTCAAACCCAGCCGTTCACAACCCTAGACTATCGGATGAGGCTCAAGATAACGGAAATTCATGGGGGACCTGGCAGGTCTCGGTTCGCAGACAGAATGATTGCATGGTGGCTAACGGGTATATGCTCGTCGGAGACTCGGCTTGGATGCCAAAGCCCTTAGATGCTGGGGGGATTGGTCCGGCTATAATCGCAGCTACGCTTGCAGGAAAGCATGCAGTGAATGGAATTCAGCAAGGAGATGTTTCTGAGGCAGGTCTATGGAGCTATAACAAGGATTTTATAGTCGAATATGGCTACAAGACGGCTGGTCTTGAAGTGTTTAGACGCATGGTGCAAGGACTTTCCAATGAACAAATTAATTATGGGATGAAGCATTTTATCTCAAAATTCGATGTAGAGAAAATAACTAATGGCGAACATCCAGAGTTTGGCCTTGTCGGCAAGATGGGACTTGTATTTGCAACTGTAATGAACCAAAAGCTGGCCGCTTCTTTGAAGCGAACTGCAGAAGTGAATGCTTTACTCGTCAAACATTATGATGATTACCCTAGTGCTCCTGATGGGTTTATCGAATGGCAAAATGGCCTGATGGATATTATGGGAAATCCTCTATGATAATTTGATGGGTATTTGATTTTTGGACAAGGCAATCAGTAAGCCAAAAGCATGATCTTGGCATTAACTTCCCAATTGCCTCTCCAAAATATCCATTCTCTTGATAAGCAGATTCCTATTGGATTCCTCTGTGAGCGTTGATCTGGCATTTTCAATTAGTAATTTTGCCACATCCAACTTTCTCTTGATGCCAGGGACGATATTGTCATAAACTGCAAATGGATAAATTGAACCGTATAGATCCTCCATCAAAGCGAACAATTTCAAAGCGTCAGAAGTCCGTTCAGTTCGTAAATTATCATAAATCATTCTCTTTATCTCACCAATTGAGTCCAAAAGACCGAGAATGTACGAGGAAGTTGCAACGTTCAGATCATCTATCCCAGCAAGACTGGTCTTTTCATACACGCATTTGAGCTGATATGCTTCGACAAACTCCTGTTCAGCATTGATAAGATACCTTTCAAGGTCATCGCGAGTGTATGCTCTGAGAGAGCTCAGTTCAGTTTGAGCTTCTTCAAGGAGTTTGGCAGCATCCTCCAGCAGCCCTCTATGCAATGCCATAATTGATTTACTGCATTTCATGATAACCCCCCTTGTTCCTTTAATCAATACCTCCCGTCTATGTTCGACATCATCTAACTGTGATGAGATTTTCTTTAATGTATCCTTCACATTTTCTGCTGCCACAACCATTATTTTGTAGCATTAGGATAAACGGTCTAATAACCTCTTATGCGTTAAAACAAATAATGGGGAACATTTTACTAACCATGTATGAGCGCACGTAAAAAAGAGGAAAAGGAGAGAGTGAACATTGAAAAATTGACTAGGACCATCTCGACTTTGGATTCAATAGTCAAAAATAGAGATATACAAAGAAATACTAGAAATCTAGTAAAGGATGTCTTGGCAATTTTGAAAGATGAGAAATCTGGTACTATTACAGTAAGGGCAGCTAATGCCGTAAGTATGCTTGATGGACTGACTCAAAATAGACAGATGGAATCTCATATTCGGACAATGCTCTGGCAAGTAGTTTCAACCCTCGAAAGTATCAGGGAATAAGGCAACGGATGATTGTGGGTTCGCCCTGAATACCTGCATTTTGACTCATTTCAAATAGGCGAATGAGTTAAATGGTAGAATGGTGAGAGCTCACCTAAGGTTCAATAATGTGGCTGTTAGAGAGTATCTGGAAGTATCTAAGCCCAGGATTGTAGTGGTTCTTGTCATTACGGCAGTAACCTCTATGCTGGCGGCGAGTAGATTCGATAATACTCCCGAGGTGGGTTGGGATATTTCAATGTGGAACCTCCTTTTCTTGGTCATATCTGGGACCTTGGCATCAATGGGCTCGAGTGCTCTAAATCACTATTACGACAGAGATATTGACAAGGTCATGCAGAGAACATCGAAACGACCGATTCCCTCTGGAAAGTTACTCCCCCAGAACGTGTTATTATACGGGCTTCTTCTCAGTGCAGTTTCGGTTTTTCTTGCGGTATTGACATTAAATTTGGTGACAGCATCCATGATCGCTCTGGGGATATTCATCTATGTAGTAGTATATACAATTTGGCTCAAAAGGAATAATCCATCCAACATCGTAATTGGCGGTTTTGCTGGAAGTGCTGCTTCTATGGCGGGGTGGTCTGCTGCAACAGGCTCTATAGATCTGCTTGGATTTTTGGTAGGACTATTGGTGTTCTTATGGACGCCCGCCCATTTTTGGTGTTTGGCTATCAAGGCCCGGGAAGAGTACGTCACAGTGAACGTCCCGATGCTGCCTGTGTTAGTTGGCAATCAGAAGACTGCAACCTATATTTTTTACAATACGGCACTGCTACTGCCTTACTCATTAGCTCTCTATTTCTTTGGGCTAGGAGTATTGTATACAGTTGTAGCAGCTATCGCTGGTTCATTGATGTTAACTTACCATTATAAATTAGCGAAGGAGCCAACCCCGGAATTTGCATGGAAGGCCTACAAGGTTACAGCGCCTTACTTGGTTATTATATTTGTCGGCATCGCATTTGACGCCTTATTTTATACAAGATTCTGATTCATTCAATTCGCATCTGAAAATTTCGATTTGGCGAGGGTTTCTATTATTAGGTCTTGCTTGCACCATAATCTTCAGTATCCTGCTTGAAATTCGCCACGCAGGTTTTCTTTGACATTCGGTCCAAAACGGTACTGAATGGGTATGTTTCTGGTCCCCTTATTGACTCAAAAACCTCTCTTCCACTGAGTGGAAATTGGAAAAGCAGGCAGAAAATCTACGATACTCCAACCCTGCGTACGGCTCCAGCATCGAGCTCGTAATCGCTTCGACTGTAACTGAACGGCTCACATGAATTATAGCTTGGTATAACACGAGTGCCCAGTGCAATATTTACTTTATCTGCACTGATCTTCTGCTCATAGTCATAACCTCAAACTGTCCAACGCCGCCTGTTCTCCCAAGAAAATCCTCAAGTTTATCCATCTGACCCTCACTATCTTCTACGATGAAATCAACTAATAGCGAGTATAATCCAAAAGCAACCGGCTCTTTGGAAACGGAATTCAATTCCATTCCTGACGGAATTGCTTCTGACAGCGACTTTGAAACCTCGTCCAAATTTGTTTCTGCATCAGATGGTAGAATTTTGACTCGGACAACTAATTTCGACATTTCTAATTAAGGTCCTTCAAATCCACATCCTACGCACTTATATATCCTAGCGAATTCTCTACAGCTTTCACATCTCCAAACTAGTACATAACCACAACTGGGACAATAAAATTTAACGCATTCATCGTTTGGCATTATAGGACGACCACATGACGTACATACTGGCAATTGTAACGAAGTTGGCATTGATATCTTCTAGTATGGTTTCTCCACGGGATTTATATCTTGCTCACTTGCCTTTCCTTAATCTGCTTTCCAGGAGACCCTTAACTATCCTTGAGGTAGACTTTGCATCAAGAATTAACGAAATAGGAGCTGAATGGAAATCGAATTCCCCATCATCAGAGATTCGCGCCAAAGTTCGTTGGGATACCGTGGAAAATAGTTCATCGATGGCCTTGTTATCCAAATGTTCGAATATCTTCCGAGCTACTATCAGCTTTTTGAACTCGAACCCGAACATAGAGTGCCATTCTTTAGGATAGTTGTTAAGAAATGAGTCATCTGCTTGTTCGATTGCCTTAACGATTGCCCGGCCAGCAAGCACACCTCCCATACCTGAGCTTAGAATACCCCCAGCAGTTGTAGGTTTCGTTTGGCCAGCAGCATCCCCTACAATCAAGAACCTGTGTCCAGCAATAAAGCGCCTTATCGGTCCTGAAACATAAATTGGGGCAAATATCTTTCTTAATATCGAATATGTAGAGCCTTTTGATTCAAGAAACGATCTAATTGAATTTACTATGTTAATGTCCCTACCTGCGACGCCTATTTTCGCCTTGTTATCTCCTAGCGGAATTACCCAAGCGAAAAAACCTGGATATTTGTCTGCATCGAAATACAGCTCCACAGTATCAGGATCTATCCATGGGGCGAACACTTCGTACTGCCCTGATGGTAATATCCCAGTTCTTTGTCTTCTTATTAATGACGACAATCCTCTGGCATCCACAAAATATTTGCAATATATTGTCCCCTCAGTGGTGCTTACAGCATAATCGAACTCATCTTCGACTTTTTGAGATCGATGTGCAACTAGTTTAGGACATGCTGATACCGACTTCATAGAATTCATTGTTGTTATTTCAACACCAAGTTTTTGGGCCTGAAAAGCAATCTGCTTATCTAATTCCCTTCTATCGATAGCCACCACATTCTGAAGTTTCGCATCAACTTCAAAGGACGAATATCTTGAACTAATTTTGGCTCGCGCAATATGGTTTCTAAACGTTCTAGATGACGGGACTATTCCTAAGTTCCGCAATCCGCTGAGGCTCACTAACCCTCCGCAATGTTCGGGAGTACCAATTTCGTGGTCAGCTTCCAATACCTTGACCGAAATCGACGATCTTGAACCTATCTCTCGAGCAGTCAACAATCCAGAAAGACTACCACCTGCCACAATCACATCGTACTTGGTTCGGCTCATTACCTCGTATTGGAAATAAATAACTCGATTTATTAATTAAGCTAAGGTCGTACGAACAATTGGAATTCAAGCAGGTAATAGTAGTAAGAAAGGAGTTGCGAATGGGTATGGGTAAATTAGCTGCCCAGGTTGCTCATGCTGCCGTGTCTGGCGCGGAACATGTAATGACAAGTAATCCTTCATGGTTTATGAAATGGTTTAGTTCCGGTCAGGCTAAAATCGTTGTTAAAGTTCATTCTCTCGAGGATTTACACAGAATAAAGCGGAAGGCACAAACTTCAGGTCTTCCTGTCGTACAAGTACAGGATAGAGGGTTAACACAAATCCCCGAAGGGACCATCACGTGTCTTGGAATTGGGCCTGCCCCGTCTCCACTAATTGATCGAATAACTAAGGATTTGAAACTATTGTAGAGAACTGAATCGGTTTAAGCTATCATACTGAGTCGAAAACAATGCTGGTGCGATTTTCTATAGATTGTCCACTTTTTTAGGCATGAGGATCCGCTCCTTTAGTATTCTAACGCTATTTTCCTGCCAGGTAGAGTTTGAAACGTTTACAAATATTACTAACTACATATCAGCTAATTTTCTAATTCTAGTTATCCATGATGATTCATCTTCGTTCTTGAAATTCCACTTGTTATTTTCAGGTAGAAAGCTTCTCCCCCTACTTTGACCTAGGGTATTGTGTAGGTCAGTTCTCTCTGCTGTCTTAATTCCCATTCGGTTTTTATCTCCATCAGCAAAATCTCGCCTCATTTTCATTGAGTCCTCCAAATTGGGCGAAGCAATGACAGGCGGTTTCCTAGGTACTTGCACTACTTGGTCCTCGTTATCCTGAAAAGTGCTTGGATCAGCTTGACTAATGCTAATTTGATGACTAAAACTTTGTTCAGAACGATTCATAGTAGGATCTGGAAAGCCTTCCTTGAGTAATTCCATTTTGCCTGCCAATTGGCCCTTTCCAAATTCAGAAAAACCATGTTCCTGAAGGAATGGCATGTATTTCATTATTATACCAAAGTCCACGAGTTTCTTGTTTACTTCTTCTGATTTAAAAAGGCTCATTAAGCCATGAAATCATCCATCAACATAAATATCTAGAAGTTCATTGTAGTTGTTAAGCTGTAGCAATTAAGCTGATCACGTCTCTATATACTCGAATCGAAGATCGAAAGGTTTGGCGTTTAGAGTATTCTCATCATGACATAGACTTGCCCTTGTGATCGAAATTACGAATATTGAATTAAATTAATTATGGGCTGGTAGATTCAACCTCAACCTCAAGAATGTACTTTCGTATAAGAAATAAATGTTCGAGGCTCACAAATTGACGACCTAACTTGACAACTGGCCTTTCGTGAGGGGATAACCTCAAGATGCAACACATATGGGCCCTAGCTAACAGCTACGATGGATTTATTAACATGCTACCGTCGTAGTCAATAGAGATCCATGTCTAGTTTTCGAATTGACAAGGACTCTCTAGGAGAGATCAAGGTCCCCTTCGAAGCATATTATGGCCCTTTTACTGTAAGAGCCAGCAATCAGTACAATATATCAGGGCAAAAATCACACCTAGACTTAATCAGAGCATACATTATGATCAAAAAGTGCGCGGCTTTGTCCAATCGCGAATTGGGAGCTCTTCCTGAAGTAGTTTCTAACGCAATCTTAAAGGCTTGCGATAGATTACTTTCGGGCGAGTTCATTGATCAAATCATCATTGAGCCAATTAATTCGGGTGCTGGAACAGCACTTAACATGAACATTAACGAGGTTATTGCAAATGTTGCGCTAGAAACAATTGGCGAGAAGAGAGGGAAGTATGAGATAATTAACCCAAACGATCATGTAAATATGTCCCAGTCAAGTAACGATACTTTCCCCACTGCAATGCATCTGTCGATATTACTTGGTCTAGATAACTTCTTGCAGGCCATTGATCTGTTGGTCAAGTCTCTAAAAAACAAGAGTGTGGAATTTAAAGATATTATGAAAATTGGGAGAACCCACTTGATGGATGCACTTCCCATCACATTAGGTGATGAATTTAGCGGATATTATTCCT
>DASSCH010000159.1:0-10235 GCA_035697905.1 Nitrososphaeraceae archaeon | reverse complement strand
AGATTTTCGTGAGAATTTTAAGCTATCGATCTACTTGTAGATAAATGGGCTCCTTCAAAAATGAAAAAGGCTAAAATCAGAACGAAAATTGGTTTAGGCTCTGCTAAAGTAGACAATGATATTTATACTGATGAATAACTCTGCCAGTTATCGCCAGAAGTACGATATGACTCCCAATCCCATAATTGCTAGTCCTCCTGCCACTAATGACAATATTCCCAGGCCGCCGCCGATCCCAGCAATTGCTATGCCGGAAACTATAGTAAGCGCTTCCCCGACGCGTCTCTGGTGTTTCATATTCGAGATGCGGATGTATAATAATTGGAAGATTATAAACGTTAAACTCGCATGAAATTCTATACAATGACTATTAAAGACTATTCACTTAACGAGATAAAACTTTCAGCCTATCGTACCCTAATCATCTTGTCTCATAGTACAATCAAAGCTGAACTTGATTTTGAATAATCATTTAATAGTAATAGATCGCGTTGTTGAGCAATCTTTTATAGAAGGAAGGGTAATACTAAATCCGGATACGAGGTAAAGAAAGGTTCCATGATCGGAGACAAAGACAGACGAAAAGAGGTAAATGATGACTATATCGCAGATTCTAAATTTCCAAGTAAAAAGGGGGGTAATAACCAATTTGATACGCGAAATGGTGATAATAATACGGAATTGCATGATGATATAATCTTTCAGGGAATCTCTTCTGATTTCTGCGTATGCATGCTTGATATAGTCAACTCGACCGCGATTACCTCTTCGCTGGCTCATGAGGACAAAGTTAGAAAGTTTTACTCACTTTTTGTTAATTCGGTTTCACCAGTAATTGCACATTTTGGTGGAAGGGTTCTAAAGACGGGCGGAGACTCGATGATCTATTATTTTCCGAACACGTCCGAGGTAGAACGCATCGAAGGCTTTAGGAACGTGCTTGAGTGTGGGATCTCGCTATTGGACTTACGGAGCACGATTAATAGCCTTTATAAAAAGGAAGGAATTCAGCCTATAGGATATCGAATAAGTGCTGACTACGGCAGACTTGAGTTGGCTGAGTCAAGGTTTTCAAGAGACCAAGATTTCTTTGGACCTACCATGAACTTGTGTGCAAAGATCAACAATAAGGCTCCTCCTAATTCAATGGTTATAGGAGGCGATCTGCACCAAGTGGTCAAGAAACTGCATTCTCTTGAAAAGCAGTTCCAGTTTGAAGAAATATCTGAATTCTCAATCGGGCTTAAACAAAGATATCCAATCCATTTAGTATTGCCAATGGATTTGGATCGTCGGGCGAAATACCCGGAATTAAAGGAAATTATACTACACCAGCATGACGTTCGAAAACAGAATGAACATGCTATGGAACGAATTCGTCTTTCAGAGGAGCTGCCATCTCGGCTTAGGCTTGAAGGCGATGATGCGTTCCGTGGGAATATAATGTTAGTTGATGATCAGCCCGATATGCTTTTTACCTACCGATCGTTTCTTGAGGGTCAAGGCTTTAAGGTCCATTCGTTTACAGATCCTACTGTGGCACTGAGGCATTTTGCACAGGAAGACTCGTCAAAATATGACCTTGTGGTAATGGATATACGTATGCCCCAGCTTAATGGCTTACAGCTCTACCAGAGGTTGAGGGCAATTAATTCAGCTGTTAGGATCCTTTTCGTAACAGCACTCGACGCAGCTGAGGAACTCATTTCATTGTTGCCAGATGTGGCGGCGAACCAAGTCATAATGAAACCTGTGAGTCGGGATAGATTTCTAAATTATGTGGATCTTGCAGTTAGGGAGAGGGGGTAAACTTGGGTGACTAGCATCTATTCAGTGATCTAATTTATGAGAGGCAATGGTCGAGAATCTATACTATCGATAAGCCACTTCATCAGCAGTGCCTTAACTTTCAATTCTCTATTTTAATCATTTGTTCTATAATTGATATATAATACAAGGTAACAATTACTATGCAATAGCTCGTGTATGAAATTCATTACTAGATTTGGGAGGGTCAAGAATGGAAGACAGACCTAGAGCTGAGCCCATTCTTGAGATTTCTTGCCAACAGGGAATGACTTGCGACCGCTCCACCTTTAGTACGGGAAATAGATTCTTAGGTCAATCTGAGGTCTCCATGGTTTATTTTTCATTTAATCATCGTATACTCCGCATTTGTGAATTTAGCTTAATTTGTAACTTGCTTTTTACTTTGAGAACCAGAGGTGGAGAAATATTACTTTAAAGAAAATAATGCTAGTCGATGATGAAGAGGACATAGTACTATCAATTACTGCGAGCCTTAAACGTAGTGGTTTTGAAGTAGATGGGTTTACTGATCCAAAGTTAGCCCTTGAACAATTCATGAAGGGAAAATATGTAATGGTTATTGTCGACATTCGAATGCCTGAAATAGATGGGTTTGAATTGTACGAGAAGCTAGAAGAAATAGATCAAGATGTCAAGGTTTGCTTCATTACTGGCTTTGATTTCAATTACCTTGCCCTGAGAGAAATTTATCCTTCTCTTAACTTCGGCTCTTTCATAAGGAAGCCAATTGAGACTGATGAATTGGTCAACAAGATAAAACTAGAGCTGGGCTGATACGGATAGAGACCTGGAGAATAATTGTTTGTTGCTAGTTTGATTATGTGTGCTACAGATGAACTCAATCAGATTCATGCTATTAGTTTGTCATATTTGTTCAGCCGTCTTGCTCAAAGATTCAGTCAAACTCTCTATCTTCTTGGCAAACGGATGAGCAGGGTACTTTAGAGCAGTCAAGAATTCCTTACGAAGGAACTGTATATCACAATAGCATGGAATTGAGGACATTATCTTCATTCTCACCTCTTTTGCAAGCACCTCGTCAGTATCCTCAGGCGCTTCGACTATGAAAGTTGAAGCCGCAGATTTATTACCGGTAGTAACATCTGGTCTTACGATTAGCGGGCTTGGGGCACAATACCCAGATACCCTATTTAGTAACAGGAATGACTTGGTCCCAAATTTAGTGAAAGAGCTGTATATTTCTTCAGCCATTTTCTTTGTTCCTTCGATATCAAGGTCTCCTGCTTTAAGGGTTAGAAACAAAATGTCTGCAACCGCCAAAGCGTTGATAGACCAATATCTAATTCCAGGACTAGTATCAATGACAATATAGTCTGCATCATAGTTTGTTATCAATTGTTCTCTTAACAAGATGAACCTTCTTAAGAACTGCTTGCGTGTAGTATCTGCGCCTCCTTCAAGCTTGTATATTTCTTCCTTTTTCGCATTGCTAAATCCGATCCAGAGCTTGCCTTTCACATTATCTTGGGTGCTTCGAGAGGAAGCTGACTGCATCTCTTTGCTATTTGAATCGATTTCTGAAACTTTCGGGGTAAGGTCTTGCATTACCTCTCCGATATCGGCATCAGAGTAAAGATAGTCATTTATCCACTTTTTTGGTTCAATCATAAAGTACGACTGAAGACTTGGAGCATAAACATCCAAATCTAGCAAACACACTCGGAAGCCCAACTTTGCCAATACAGCAGCAAAATTTCCCGCCAATGTGGTCTTACCGGTGCCTCCCTTGTACGAGTGAAATGCTATACACTTTGTCATACGCTAAGCACTGTTTCAGGATGATCTGTAATTAGCTCATATAAAGAACTTTCCGACATTCTCACTTCAAAATTGCGTATATGCTAATTACGAAAAATTTTCATAATTGATAGGTTTGCAAATAATCCAGGATATTTTCAGGACCAATTGCATGAACATAATATGAGAATACCCGGCCATCTGTTCCCGATTGGCAGAATGGTTTTTTTCAAAACTTGGTATTATGAGATCCCCTTTTGTATACCATATCTTAAGTGAAGACGATCTCTAATTCGGTTTACTATACTAATTTAATCTCGTCCGCAGAAATATTGTGCCATATTGAACAAAAAATTAAAGGTGTATTAGGCTACCTTGATCGCCTGTATGAGGTGACTGACCAACAAACTTCCTTCTAAAGTGACCAGAGGGCCTTTTTGAGAGTAGTTCTATAAACCATGCTTCGTGTTCAACTTCCTCTTGCATAATGCGTTGTGCAATATCGTAGGTACGAGGGTCCTTACCTGTAGTCATATCACATACTTCACCCCATGATCTTATGGCACATTGTTCAGCCTCTAATAGAACCTTTAATATCGAGTTAATGTCTTCCCAATTATCTGGCAAATAAGCATCAGGACACCCTGCTTGATCAGCGAATTTCCTAATATCTCTAGGTAAGGCCCCACCTAATTCATACAATCTGGGCACCATAGCCTCGAAGTGATTTCTATCTTCAATACGGGCATCTTCGACGATTTCCTTAATTCCTTCTCCCTCGAGACCTGTGCAATGCATTCTCAAGATAGTATAATAATAGTAAGTTGTGAATTCAGCGCCAACACCTTTCGTTATCAGTTCCTTCAAGCGTTCTATATTCACACCGTTCTTTTCTAGAACTTCTAAAGCCACTATTTTAGGGACTTTACTTTTTTCACTGGTTGTCATACCAAGAGATATTTTACTATTGTATAAAAGGGTTCGTTTGAACTTCATTTCAAATACAGTCGGTCATCGGCGGATGTTATTATCCATAATTTGATCCATCCATTTATTTTGGGGATAGCAATGAATAGACTTTTCATTGAACAGTAAAGGTCATTTTAGCTGACCTCCCTAGAATAGGAAAAGTCCAGCCTTCTTTCTAATGACGGGGCATCTAAAAGTAGACAGATAATGGGTTATCCGATCGGAATCGTAAAGGAAAAGGCTGCCCCCTTCTCTTTCTTGGGGGTATCTGCCCATATTTCCCCGCCGTGGGCTTCAACAATATTTTTTGAGATGAAAAGTCCCAAACCCATACCCTTTTCCGACTTTGACGCGAATTTCTTGAATAATCTAGGCATGATTTCTGGATGTATCCCTTTTCCTGTGTCTTCAACTCGAACTAATAGTACTTTGTTCCAACTGCTGTCATCCTCGCTCTTCTTAAAATCTCGAACACCCTTCTCCTCAGATACTGAAACAGTAATCGTGTCACCCTTGTTGGAGAACTTGATTGCATTTCCAACGAGGTTGGTCATTACCTGAGTTAATCTCGATTTATCTGCCTTGACAGAGAGGGAGAGTCCTTTGCGTGTAGATCCAAACGCGATTGATGAATCAGAATGACTAGAGGGTAAGGCAGAATCAAATTTTATATTCTTGTCATGATTGTAGACTAGCCTTATGTTTCTAGAAAATTCTGGTTCATCCAAGGCATCGTTAAAGACGCCGATCACTATTTCGTCAATATTCACAGGTTCCTTCTGAAGTTCCAACGATTTATTCTCAATTCTTGTGATGTCCAATATGTTTTCTGTCAATTCCTTAAGCCTTTTCGCATTACGTATAATAACAGAAAGCAGCTCCCTCTGTTTTTCCATTTGTACCTCTTGTCTTGACTTGAGAACTTCGGCAAGGCCTAGAATTGGCTGGATAGGAGCACGAAGTTCGTGAGCAGCAATGCTAATAAATTCTCTTTGGTCGGTTTGCTGATCCTTCAGTTGTTTACAAAGTGAATTCACCTGTTCAATCAATTCAACCTGCTTCCAAAGACTTTCGAATATGGCAACATAAGAAATGGCAGCTGACTTTGTGTTAGAATAAACCGCGGATCTGAGTGCTTCTTGTATATCGTCTTGTGAATCGTCTCTTAATTCGACGGCCAATGAAAATTTTCTATCCACCACAACGACAGTGACCTTAGTCTGTAATGTAGCTTCCATATTTCTGACATTCACGTTATTCAGCTTAGTTACTAAGGCAATGGATGCAAATTCTACGTCTTGGTCAGCTGGAGTAAGAATTCTCACTTCAAGATCTTTTCTGGAAGAAGTCACTTCCTTAATCAACTCTGGTCCGCCAATTGATATCTGTCTCCTAAAGGCATTTGCAGTAGAAAACATAATTAGGACCTCTTTTTTCGCCGAGCGTATCATTTCAAATGCAATCTGTATAATCTTGTTTGGCTCTTCGATTATCTGTATAATATCATGGTCTTCTCCACCCCTCTGAGACTCATTTTGGATTTGAATAATTTCGCCCTCATTGGGAGTAACTCGATCCCAAAAGGGATCGGATATGAACTGCTCCAGACCCAAAAGGCCAGTTAATCTTTCACCATAGACACTTTTCAAGCGTTTAAACATAACGGCGCAATCAGATGAATCAAATTCATAGTTCGTGCCTTCAACAGTTTCTACTATCGGAGAATGGCTTACATAGACACCACTAGCGTTGGCACTGGCGCTTGGGTTATCCTGTGGATCCATTTTAATCTGCTTACCACAAAGGGCACATTTTCCTTGTGTGCGAGTTGAGTTGCTTGATTCTGTTCCCCGAGATATACCTAGATCAGATGGGCGATAATCCTTATCTTCTTTTCGTCCCCCAGTCATACCCCTAACACTGCCATCCATTTCCACATTGTAGATTCATAGATTGTCCCGATTAAGACATTACACCAATCTATATCCTTCTGACAGGACACACCTAACTATTTCCTTGATTCTATGTGATTTAATATTTTCGCTTCCACCCATGCATAGTTTGAATAGAACAAATTGAAATTAGTAACTGCAGCATCACTTACTAAATCCATATTCTCCCCATCTTTTCGAGACGAGAGTCTGAGTTTCTTCGTCAACAGTAGCCAAAACTTGTATCTCTCGACTAAATCCTTCTTGATGCCATTTTGTTGTCGCGTCGATTCCAACTTTAGACCCTAGGTTGAGAAGAGGTGACGAAGGATCTAGAGTATCAGTCGGAGCATTCTCGATAAACATTAGATCTCGTTTAGGATCGGTTCTAGTTGTCACTGCCCAGAGGACTTCATCCATGTCATGGACGTTTATATCATGGTCCACTGTAACGAACATCTTGGTCAGTGAAAGCTGTCCCATTCCCCAAAGCCCCATCATCACCTTCTTGGCCTGTCCGGGATACCGCTTTTTAATAGAAATAATCGCAAGTCCTTGAAACCACGCTGCTGCTGGCATTGAGAAATCAACTACCTCAGGATGGAACATCTGTATCAGAGGCAAGAAAGAACGCTCTATGACCTTCCCAATGTAAGCATCTTCAAGGATCGGTTTACCTACAACTGTAGTGAGATATATCGGATTCTTTCTCATGCTTATGCAGGTCAGATTGAAACACGGATACGGTTCAGCAGGCGTATAGTAACCAGTATGATCTCCAAAGGGTCCTTCCATTTGTATATCATCTGGGTCGACATAGCCTTCCAATACTATCTCCGCATTTGCAGGAACCTCGAGATCTATGGTATTACATTTGACCAGCTTAATGCCCTTCTTTCTTACGATTCCTGAAAACAAATATTTGTCCATCCCTTCTGGAACTGGTGCCACAGCACTAAACATCGTCGCTGGATCTGCTCCAATTACAACTGCAACTGCGATTCGACTATCTTTACTAACTTCTTCATTTTTTGACTTTTTATCCTTCAATATCTCTAAATGTTGGGCTCCCCGTTTGTGTATTTGCCAATGCATTATGGCCTTCCTTGCATTCAAGATCTGCATCCGATATACTCCCATGTTAGTCACTTCAGTTTCAGGATGTTTTGTCACCGTTAGGCCAAAAGTGATGAATCTTCCTGCATCACCCTTGAATGACTTCAGTATTGGGAGACTGTATAGATCAGCTTGCTGTTCGATTAACACAAGTTCTTTGACTGGTCCACTATCGGTGTGCTTAGGACCATAGTCCGAAATTTCAGAGAGCTTTGGGAGCATTCTAAGCTTGCCAAAAACACCAGTGGGCATTTTCATTCTCGTCAAATCTACTATCCGATTACCTATCTGGGAAAAATCATCTTCCTCTAGTGCTATCCTCAACCGCTCATTCGATCCGAACGTATTTCCCAAGATTGGAATTGTATAACCCTTAACATTCTCGAAAAGAACTGCAGGTCTATCTTTGTCGTACATGAGCCTCCGCATTATTTCAGCCACTTCTAATTCAGGATCTACTGAGGCCCTTACTCGGGTCAGTTCTCCCTTTTGTTCTAACACATCAACAAGATCTCTCAGACTCTCAAGAGGCATGGAACGGTAATGTCGTTGCCATTAACTAATAAATGAATCCAGTTATAACCAGATATGATCGCTGTACCCTGCGCATAAACGTTGGAAGAAGGTGGGACCATATACATGGCGAGGTATGAAGTTACTAAGAAGCACTTTCTTGTCCAAACCCACAATTAGGTCAACCTCAAAAGACTCTACTTGAGATTTGAGCCGCTAAAAAGAGAATAAAGTCAATAAATTTAGGCTCACCTCAATTGACCGCATAGAGCAACTGAACGGCTGAACGGAAGTGTATCAAACAGATTAAGTCTATAAGGTACTCTAACTTGTTTATCTCGTGTGCGATAAGCTTATTTGGCAAAAATTGTAGTTAGAGATGTAACTAAAAGATTTGTAGAAAGCAGGACAGGAGCCGTAGTAACAGCCATAGAGGATATAAATTTTAGTATTGACGAAGGGCAGTTCGTTTGTCTAGTAGGCCCATCGGGCTGCGGTAAGTCTACTATGCTGAATATTCTGGCCGGTCTGGAAAATCCTACTAGTGGGACTGTGATACTTAATGGAAACCCAATTGTTGGGACTGGTCCAGATCGAATCATGGTTTTCCAGGAAAATGCTCTTTTTCCGTGGTTGAGAGTAATTGAAAACGTTGAATTTGGGCTGAAAATGGCCGGAGTAGATAAGGCTAAACGCTATGAGATAGCGATAAGATATCTTGATATGATGCAATTGACTAAATTTGCTCAATCGTATATCTATCAACTTTCTGGGGGAATGAAACAGAGGGTCGCTATCGCTCGAGCTCTGGTAATGGATCCGGAGGTACTTCTAATGGACGAACCATTCGCGGCGTTAGATTCTCAGACTCGCGATTTACTATTGGTAGAGTTACAGCTGATTTGGGCAAAGACTAGGAAAACGATTGTCTTCGTGACTCACAACATTCTTGAGTCAGTCTGCCTTGGGGACAAAGTTATAGTATTTACAAGCAGGCCTGGACATTTGAAGAAGGAGATCGCCGTCGATTATAGAAGACCTCGTCTCAGCGAGGATAGTAACCTTCAGCCATACTACCGTACCATATTGGATGAAGTAAAGTCCGAAATGATTGCTGCAAAAAAACTAGAGTAGAATTGCCATGAAAAACGAGAATTGCTCAGTAACTTTTAACTCGGCACGTCCAGTCCATCAATTTAAATCTATTCTAATCCTGATTTGAGATGGTCTTTAGAACCTCAATTGCAGCTGCAAAATGATTTGGCGATGTGAGGAGGACTTCATCTGCAATCTTGCCCGCTTCAATTATGAAGCTGACGGGATCCTTTGAATACTCATGCCAGTCCAACCCTATCATCTGAGCTGACTTGAAATTTTTCTCTGAAGGAATCATTATACACCCTACAATTTTTATGCCATGCTGTTTTGCCAGGTCAGCGAGTTCTCCCAAATCAGCTAGCGATTCGATAGATTGAGTAACCAAGGAATATGGTCTAGAAAGTATTTTTTTTTCTATCTGAACTTTGTCTGTTGGCTTAGAAGGAGCAGCCAGACTAAAACGCATATATCTATCGTATTTTTCACTTTGCAAAACCTCAAGAATTTCGGTCGGTTTGAGGTTAGATGTCGATAAGTCAGGTCCTAGTTCATCTCCTTTCAATATAAGTATACTTTCGAGTCCCAACAATATTGCATCTCCAACAAATTGCATAAACGAGGTATAATTGCGATCACGAGCCCTTAAACTGCAACTGATAGGTAAGCTGTTTCCAGCATGTCGAATGAAATGGGCAAAGGAAATACCCGATATTCTTGGAATCCCCAAGACCGAATCAGTGACGTGGATTCCATCAACCAATCCAACCAAGTCGCTTGCTCTCTTAACCAATGACGATAACGATTCTCGTAGTTCGTATTCTTCAAAGTAGCGATTCTGTATTGTTTTTGGAGGATTCAGTTCAAATCGTAATTTTCTCATTTGTCCATCAGTGGGCTCTTTTAAGCGGAACGTGTACAAGTTCAAATCTGAAATATTGGTGAATGATTATATACTGTATGGCGAGCACGTTCACTCTTAACAAATTCGCCATGCAATTATTAAATGCTTTTTAAAAGCTA
>DASSCH010000158.1:0-4214 GCA_035697905.1 Nitrososphaeraceae archaeon | reverse complement strand
GACTGAGTTATGTAAAATTTCTCTTCCCTTATTTACGATTTCATCTATATTTCGGAGCACTCTAATCTCCCTCATTACATTGCTGAGATACATCCTCATGTCAGCTTCAGAAAGAGACAATTGCACGCCCGTCTCTCTTGTCATTTTCTCTGCTCGTTCCTTTGCATCTCCTATTACCTTTCTTTCCAATTGCTCTTGTATCTGTGCAGCCCCGATGCTTACCAGCATTTTCGAGTCTTCAATAGCAGACCTTCTTATCGACTGGCGGAGCTTTGTGTCTTCGGACATTGAAATAGCTGCTGAATATATTCCTACATAAATCAAATATGCTGATAATCCCATAAATCCCACAGTAAAAAATCCAAACGGAGGATAAGGACTCGCAATTAGGGTGGATTGATTCGAAATAAACAATAATACAAATCCAAACGCCGATATTGCCATATAATCCCTCACAGCGCTATTGTGACGGATAGTTTTTGCGACCATTCTAAAGGCAAGCCCAAACAGAATAGCTGCTGCAGTAGAATTTAAGGAAATGTATAGATAAAAGTAATAGGCCTCCGAAATGGACTCCGCCACATACAAATCAAAAAAGCCTACAAAGGTGCTAAGATAATATATGATGGGTAAAGTAATTAAAATCCAATACTTGACTCTTCCTGACTTAGACAATCGGTTCGAATAATAATGCAAGAGAAGAACAGTGCTAATCCAGACCAAAAGTGTAGATGCAATGTCAGTATAATGATAGATGTCTGACAGTAATGTCGAAAAAGTCCCTTCATCTAGTGCCGGATATACCACAGGGGATTGTGGTGTAATGACTGTTTCCTTTATTAGGAAATTGCGAACGTCCGCAGTCATTGCCAGAATGACCGCAAGCGCCAACATTATAGCGGAAATCCCATAGAGCATAACCACCATTGAGTTCTTGTGTGATCGAAACCATTTGAAGAGGCGTCCAGCGAACAATAATAAAAGAACAGCATTAAGGGAATAGCTGACCGTCGTTACCAAAATCAAATGGGCTAAGCTATACTCCCTCGCTATGGTTATCTGAAAAATCAAGTACACGAGAATTGCGCTAAGAAATAACTGAATTACGGTTACTGCCTTGTGGGTTGCATTCAAGAATGGTGACTTCGATCTGGCGTCCTTAGTTCTCGCCTTGAGGTATTGTAAGATAATGTACTGACCCAAAACGTAGATAGAAGCCAATATAAAAAACAGAGTTACTCCCCAGAACGTGACAAGACCTTCGAATATAAAATCGGCTACTGTATTCAAAAGTGTGTCAATAATCAGAGCCGAAATTACGACAGAAATAATGATATAGAAAGAAAGGCGTGAGGCTTCCCCGCTTGGGAATATTTGTCTTAAAGGAGCTAAGAAATTAGTAATATTTCGGCCCATAGTTCATTATCTTTGATTTTGTACAGAGTTCTTTTCTCCTTTATATGATTTGCTTGGAACGGGGAGAATCTGGCTCTGACTATACTAGAACTCAAACCAAAAGAAAATGTCTATATTTGGGAAGTAAATATAAAAATAGCTATTAGAGGCCTCTTCTCTGAATTTTACGGTCTATGCCGTTCGAAACAAAAAAATTACCCACCCAAGTATGTGAGTGTATGAATAATGCAATAATCGCAACAATCTTTGTTGCAATGATGATGGGCGGAGGACTGATGACGGGCTTTGTTTTCAACATGCCACAGGACTCGCTTATATACGAAAAGGCAACTGGTGATAGTCCGTTAGATGGCAACAGCATCATTAAAGTTGGCGGTAGTAGACGCTAGCCGCTGACGTTAACCGCTGACTAATCACCTTACCGACCTTTTAATTAATTGTTAATTTAATTTCAGTCTGTCACGGTTTATTTACGGACTAAAGCAAAAAGTTTATTTCTTCTCCGTGTAACTCTCTATCAAACTAGGTAGCATAATGGTCCTCAGCAATCGATTCAAGGTCTGTCTGATTTCCATTTCGTGCGGCTTTGTAATATTTTCGATCTATTATTTTGCAACCTCTGCCGACATCCAATTCTTCGTAGTAGTTAGCGAAAGTATGAGACCAAAACTAAACACCGGAGATATTGTAATCATTAATCCCAGCGCCAATCAAGATATTACTTTTGCTAGTCTAAAGATAGGGGATATTATAGCTTTTGAGGAGCCTAAACAAGAGGCTCAGGCTGAAAGCAAAAAAATAGTTGTCCACAGAGTGCATAAAATTAGTGAAAATCTGAATGGAGATAGAATTGTTACAACAAAAGGAGATGCTAATCATTCTCCGATTGAGTTTGTCGATTTTCCTATAACTAAGGACAAGTTTGTCGGCAAAGTAGGGCATAGTATTCCATACATGGGACTTTTTTTAATTTATGTAGATATTGTTCTGAGAATTATTTTTCCCCCTATCCTTTACATCCTGGGAGCTGTCGCAGCAGGTATCTTCATTGCCTTAAAGATAAGAAAAAGAAGAGAAGTCACCGTCTAATAATCGATTGTTTCTTCATTCTGCGCTGGTTCTAAGGCTGACCACTCTAAAGCCATTTTGTGGCCTCGATGCATGGTTGGTTCTAATCAATGCATATAAGTCTCCATTGCTAGGGCGTCTAGAAAGGAAAGCCTATAATAAGGCAGTTCTTGTAATATGTACTCAATAAATGCAAAAGATAACAAATGTTGCTAATATCCTCCGCGCGATTTCCGACACTATGTCACTTAATCTCTACAAATCTATCGCCACTTCGAATGGCGAAAAAGGCGAAGACTTGCTTGAAAAAACCAAAATTACTCGCAAGCAATATTATTCGAGGCTGTCTAATTTGACAAAAGCTGGACTAATTAAGAGAAAACACGGGCGATACTCTCTGACTGCCTTTGGTAAGGTTGTCTATGACTCTGAAATAGCGATCGAAAATGCATTCAATATTTACTGGAAATTAAAGGCAATTGATTCAATTGGCATATCAAATGAACTCCCCAAGGAAGAATATTCAAAAATTGTCGATGCCTTAATAGATAACTATGAAATCAAAGATATGCTCATAAAGGGAGATATGATCAAGGATAAATCATCCTTGGTAAAAAAACCAGGAGAAACTTCCAAATATCCAAAGGCAGCCAGTGTTGAAAAGATAAGCCCGACCAGCTAATTGTTATCCCATTGATTTTGTAACTGGAGGGAGATTGCTCCATTACTCCTGACCACCTTCGACTGCGGTATCTTGCTATCTTTCTTATAGATACCCATAGGATTGTTAGCATCCAATAATCCTCTCCAAAACTAGCGGGCGGCCATAACCGCATTCCTACTACCTTATGCAGGTCTCACTTCTAATCTTACATCTACATTCCTAATTACGTTACTGGGTCCAACCAAAGTAAACTGTAGCTCATCTCCTACTTCTTTGCCGTTTAAAAGGCTTCGGAAGTCATCGAGGTTTCGAATAGCGTTGCCGTCTACCCGAATGATTACGTCACCGCCAATAGGAATTTCTGACCCACCAATAACTTTTAGACTGTTACCACCCTTAACTCCTGCCCTTTCTGCAGGACCGCCAGGGGCTACTTGTAAAACCAGCAGTCCTGATGATTCAGCTAACCCGATTTCATTTGATAACTCTGGCGAGATCTCAACCGCTGATATCCCAAGCCATGGCTGACCTTGATTCGCAGAGGATCTAGAAGAAGAAGGACCTGCTACGGATCCCACATAGGCAAACGACAAGCCAACTATTGCAACTAAAATAAAAATTGGGATCAGTAGTTGGCTAGTTATGACAACCACAGATTTCATATGCAGGGAAAGAATAACAACATTTCGGATCATGCGCTCTGTATCTATATTGACAGGGAACTGAAAAACTGCTCCGCATTTGAACAGACTCCTAACGCACATAAAATAGGTATCTTACCTGGATAATTCTTGCTTAAATTTGAAGGCAGGTAAAATGAATATGAGCACAATTAAACCTCCTAAGATCCATGCATTTGAAAATCCAATACGGTCCACTGAAAAGGAGAAAAGGATGGGAATCCAAAAGGCACCAAACAACGAAATACCGTTAACAAAGCTTACGGCTAGCGTTTGGTATTTACGGTTTAGACCTTGGGTGTTACTTGTCCTCTTTGCTTCAGCATAAACTATAACAAAACCAGCGGATAAAAATACTGCCGAGATAATCATCGAAGGGATTAAGA
>DASSCH010000157.1:0-3866 GCA_035697905.1 Nitrososphaeraceae archaeon | reverse complement strand
TATTCTTGTAAAAAACATTTGGTAGATCTTAAACGAACAAAATCTACATACGAAAATTCTCACAAAAGTAAGCATGAGGTTTGTCGAGCACGCATTAATTTGGAGATAGAGATTGATTGCTTGATTTCGCAGATGGTAAGTGTTATAGATTGTCTTTTGGTACAAATAAGCAATAAGTTAGGCCTCAACATTCCATTGCATCAAATTTCAATTGATAGGGTAGTAAGCGAAATGGAAGTTAGAAAGTAAAGGATAGTGAAATTACTATTACTACTATAATTTATTTTATCTTACTTCATGATACTATATTAGCCTAGAAGCGAATCACCCCCATGCCGTGTTACTATGATTTGAGAGAAGCCATATCAATGGAAAAGCGATATTTTACATCTGCACTTGACAGTCTATCGTAAGCCTCGTTGACCTTCTGAATTGGAATGACTTCTACGTCTGCTGTGATGTTATGTATGCCGCAAAAGTCTAACATCTCCTGCGTTTCGGCAATACCTCCGATGAGCGAGCCAGATAGGCCGCGACGTCTGAATATAAGGCTAAAGGCCGCTACGGCATGAGGCTTGTCTGGTGCGCCAACAAGGCTCATGTTACCATCACGCCGGAGTAATTGTAAGTATGCGTTAATATCATGTTCTGCAGAAACAGTATCGAGGATAAAGTCGAAACTGCCTGAGTGCTTGCTCATCTCATCGCTATTCCGCGAAATGACCACCTCGTCTGCACCTAGGTGAAGGGCGTCTTCTTTTTTGTTGGATGAAGTAGTAAAGACTACGACGTGTGCTCCAAGCGCATGAGCAATCTTTACCGCCATATGACCCAGCCCACCCAGACCTACCACACCAACCTTCTTGCCTTTAGTAACGCCCCAATGTCGCATGGGAGAGTATGTTGTAATTCCGGCGCATAAGAGAGGAGCGGCTCCCGCAAGATTAAGGTTGGAAGGAACACGTAGGACGAAGTGCTCTTTGACGACAATACTGTCGGAATAGCCACCATAGGTGACGCCTCCAAGATGCACATCTGGAGAGTTATAGGTGGCGGTCATATGCGGACAATACTGCTCAAGATCGGCCCGGCACTCCTCGCAGTCGCCGTCGGAATCAACCATGCAGCCGACTGCAGCAATATCGCCAGGCTTGAACTTGGTGACTGAAGAACCGACCTTGGTGACACGGCCAACGATCTCATGACCAGGAACGCACGGATAGACAGTGGGCACCGCACTCCACTCGTTACGAACGGTGTGGAGATCGGAGTGGCAGATACCGCAGAAAAGGATTTCGATCTGAACGTCGTGCTCACCTGGATCACGCCGAGGAATCGTAGTAGGGATAAGCGGTGAACTCGCACTGGCAGCAGAGTAGGCCTCCGATTTATACTGACCACGCGATTGAGAACTAACTTGAGTAGTTGTTGACATGATGAATCTCAGTGCGGTATGATATATAGAGGCATTTAGCTTAGCCAAAGAAGCCTGCCACCTGTTAATGACTTGAAAATCTGTTTAATCCTTTCAAAGCAGGAATTCTAATATTCAATAGAACGAAATTCCCTTTAATGTCGAATTATCATTTACAAACTAAAGGGAAGTGACATTTTTACTTAAGCATTCTTAGCCCTTTCATGTTCATGTTCGACGAATGCATTTTTACCATTAGTATATGCATCCTGGATCCGTGTCCAATCTGAGAGATGATCTAGTTGCTTTGGAATACTTATCCATCCTACCCAATAACTTAGAATAAGGTTCATTGCCAACAGTCGACATGGAGGAAACAACCACATATCATATGGTTGCCTTTCCTTTTTATAGATGGTGCCTGTATCTTTTTGAAGTTCTTTAGTGTATTCTATTGATAGTTGGTCTAGTCTCTCCAACACTTTAGGCCAACTTTCGTTAATCATGTCTGCGTTATTTGTTTCGCCAATGATTTTTTGTAGTTTATTGAAGTATTCCTCTTCATCAATCATGGATTATCATAAGATGCATTCACATTTAAGGTCCTTCAATCCCTCCTTCCCTAGCCATGTCTAATTATCCTCATCCCCATCTTCCCTCATCCTCATCTTCGATTGCCTCAATAGCCTTTTCCTGTTTTGATACTGGCATTTCAACCCAACCCAAATCTATGCAATGCGCTCTAGATGCTACAGATTCAGACACATGTTATTATTATTTATAAATAAAAGGATCCTCAGTAGTTAATAACATTTCATATCCATCAGGAAAAGTTAGATGTAAGCAAACTGCCATTACCTTTAGTTAGTTACTCATAATTTCCCGGAATGGCAATACAACCTCTTCGTCCTATCTGACATTGATGGTATATTTCAGATCATCGTTATAAAATAAAATGCCCGTGGTAGGATTAGTCAAACTTGCTTTGAAATGGATATCATGTTTACCTGGTGATAATGGTTCGAGAAGAACCCAATAGCCATCAGACACCGCGCGTGTAGGGCCAGGCTTTGTTGCAAATACATTATTTTCAGCAAAACTAACATTGAATGCTCTCGAATGAACTCTATACTTTTCAAGGTTTTTGAATTCCCTGCCATCAACAGATAAGAAAAGACCAGGATTACTTGACTCATCCTCTTCAGCACATGTATGTAATTCTTCTTCAGTCTTGGCTCCAGGAAATTCTGCGTAAGAGCATTCAACAACATTTATTGGAATGAAAATCGCCTTTCCGGCAGGGACGTCACATGTCCTAACTGCTGATCCGCCGCCACTAAACACAAGAAAGAATACTGGAGAAGTGCTATTCTGTCCTTCCCCACAATGCTCTCCTGTTGTGTCAGTCATTGGGTTTCTATCTTCGGGAATTGGAAGAAGCCATTGCCAGAACTTGATAGTCCAGTCCTCATATGAAACATCATAGGGTTCGGAATCCAAAGCAAATACACCTGGATTGATGCTATCTGCAAAAGATGCTTTTGAGCCTGTATATACTATTGTTAATAAAATATACCCTACAATTATTGCAACAATTGTTGAACTAGTAAAGTAATGCAAATTTATTGAATAGCGCATTGCAATTCTATATTAGCCATTTATAATAACTTTTCATACTTATGCAAGGTCTTATAACATACCTCTAATACTCTAATAGTAAATCTGGCCTGCTGGAGCGAGAGAAAATACACATGAAAAATGGTAGATCTATTGACAATAAAGCATCTACTTTTCCATTCTATAGCAATAGAAAACTTCTAATTGTCATTTCGGCACTAATCGTTTTGATGGTCATTGATATCTCTTTTATCAGAATCTATGATATAATCAGTAAACAGTTCATTCCCACCGAAACAGAGGTAAGTCTCTTTACTATCATTTCAATTTCATGTCTCGTCGCAGAATATCTTTTACTAGAATTTATCAAACCTCTACGTAACGAAAGGTTACATGTTAATTTGTTATACATTGTAACTAAAGTAACGCAGTATGTAATAGGAGCAATTACAGCATTACTTATCATACAAATTCTTTTTTCTTCAATCTATAGTAATATTATTTTATTAGCCATAATTTTGTGTAGTTATTTGCTGAGCATAGGTATTTTATCTGTATTCATAGTCCGAATACTGACTCTTCTTCCCCCTAAAAGGAACACGGTTTTCATGATGCTATTTGTCTTCGCATTAGGATGTATTACAATTAATGCTGCTATTACTATGGTTAATGTATCCCTTAGAATAGGGGATAGGCAACCGGAGACAAGGGCCTTTTTTGGTGGAAGCGGTGATTTGGGCAAGGGTAAATACAATACCATAGATAACTTGTATTTTATATCCTACATACTTTCGTTTGTTAGCGCATGGGTTGCTACTGCGACTCTTTTGAGTAA
>DASSCH010000156.1:0-9358 GCA_035697905.1 Nitrososphaeraceae archaeon | reverse complement strand
AAGCTAACTACATTTCCTTTCCCTGTACCTTAGAATCATTCAAGGCCAAAAGGATTGCATTTAGCTTCTGCTCTGTTTCGATCCACTCGGTAGAAGGATCTGATTCCATGACTATTCCGGCGCCTGCTTGGGAATATGCATCACTCCCTCGGATAAAAAGTGACCGCAGAATAATCGCAAAATCACACGAGCCGTTTGAAGAAAAATACCCTAGCGCGCCTGCGTAAGGACATCTTCTCGACGGCTCCAGTCCGTTTATAATTTCCATTGCCCGTATTTTCGGTGCGCCCGATACCGTCCCAGCTGGAAA
The DNA here is from genome assembly GCA_035697905.1 of Nitrososphaeraceae archaeon. Classification (GTDB taxonomy): domain Archaea; phylum Thermoproteota; class Nitrososphaeria; order Nitrososphaerales; family Nitrososphaeraceae; genus TH5896. The sequence continues at coordinate 9,048 of DASSCH010000156.1, read as the reverse complement.
GAGAGCCTTAAAGGCATCAAAGTAATCAAATGGATCTCGTAATGAGCCCGATACATGAGTAACCATGTGCTGAACGTGGCTAAACCGCTTTACTGCCATCAGATCTTTGACATTTACCGACCCATACTTACTGACTTTACCCACGTCGTTTCTAGCCAAATCGACTAACATTGTGTGTTCTGCAATTTCCTTCTTGTCATTCACAAGTTCCCTCATGAGCCTTTCATTAGTTTCGGGTTCGGTAACAACGGGCCGGGTACCAGCAATAGGATATGTTTCTAAATAGCCCTTTGAAACGCGCAACAGCATCTCTGGGCTGGAGCCAATAATCTGGTTTCCCCGACTAGTTTTTAGAAAGTACATATATGGAGATGGATTGATTCGTCTTAGACTCTGATAGAGGCATAACGGATCGCCCTGAATACTGAATCGCAAATTCCTCGATAGAACTACCTGGAAAATATCTCCCCGATAGATGAATTCCTTTGCTTTTCTCACCATATCTATGTACTGGTTCCTTGAGACATTGTTGATAGGCGAAGTGAAATTAAAGTGCTCTCCAAAATCCACTTCGTCATGACCCCTAAGAATTTTAGATATTTGATCGATTCGTGAAGCTCTGCCCTGATAAAAGTAATATACCTTGGTTTCCGCGTGATCCACTATGATCCCGTCGGTGTAAATACCGAATTCAAGCAATGGAAAACTGTCCGAAAGGAATTTCTTTTTTTTATTTTTCGACCTCAGTTTTTCCCAGGAGTTGACGGCATCATAAGAAATGTATCCGACTGCTCCACCGACGTACCGAAAACGCTGGTCCTCTACATGTGGGAGTATACTTTTGATAGGCGATAAGGGTTCATCTGTTTTATCATATCGTATTGAATTCTCTCCCTTAATTATGGTAACAATATCGTTTTCAATAGTAATTTTACTCAAAGGATCGAAGCCAATAATAGAGATTTCCGACAACTCCTTGGGTCCTTGTAATGATTCTAACAGGAAAACGGTATCAAATATCCTGTAAATTCTTTTAAATACATTGAATTGATCAGCCGGCACGTCAAGTTTTTCAAAATGTAGATCCGTTTTCCTCTGTGAACGCAAAATTTGCTTTATGTGGAATACCGACCATATTTATTTTCACTGGGCCTCAAATTCACGAGTTCGAGGGCGTCAGCTCATATTGAAAACGCGGTTAGTCTCTATTAATGACAATAAACTTGAATTCAATAATTGTCTAGCCAAGAGGAGCTATTATAGAAACAACTACTACACTTTAGTAGTGTGTCAGGATGTTATTTCTTTCTATTTCTTTTTCTGGCGCGCTTTCCAGCATTCTTTGATGGAGGAAGGCTGGTGCTTTGCATACTTTCAAGTTCACCCAATCCATGAGTGTATTTCTCCCAATAGTTTGACTGACCAAAAAGTTCATCCAATTGTGCAGAGGCGCTAAATGATATCTTGTTAAGGGTGAGATGGAGCGTTTCATGACTTAATAAGGAGCTTGCTATTTCTGCGATCCTCCCGTCTGAATTAAACTCCTTCCATGACCTATAATTACCGATAAATGCCCGGGATCTTCCGTAATAAGGAACAAACATAAGCCCTCTTCTTCCCGACAGACCTTTCAATTTAAGATCCAGCACCATCTTATCTAGCACGAGCACAATATCTCTACATTAATTCCTAGATTAATGTATCTTGAGAAAAATTAGAAACTGTAAATGCGGTTCATGAATAATCACTTGCCCTTTTGGCAACTATTGAAATGATTTGTAAAGATGTGAAGGTGCTTAGCCAATTTGCAGAGGTTTTTTTCGCATTATTTTTACAAATAGACGCAAGAAAATTTACAATCGGGATACTAATCTTCATATCTAGATTAATTCATTCCTAAGTCGCACATATCAGATGACTAATTCGACTATCCGCAACAAGAAATCTATATTGAAAAGGCACCATGGACTCACTTCAGTCAAATTCGCATTATCAGCAGTGGAAGCAGCCATAACTGGAGTTGAACCTATGAAATTGATATCAAAGGCTGTTAGCACGAATCACGGGAGACTAATGGTATCTGATATTAGAAATAAAACATTAACATATGACCTAACGAATTATGACGAGTTTTTCATAGTCGGCGCTGGAAAGGCCTCCGTGCCTATGGCAATGGGCCTATTAAAAGTGCTTCAAAGACGCAGGGATAACTTTTCGCATATTTCGGGATCAATTATCACCCCGTACGGGACTTCAAAAAGGATACCGGGATTAGATGTAGTCGAAGCTGGGCATCCGTTACCGGACGCTAATAGCATTAAAGGTACCGAAAGAATTGCAAGCATTCTTCGGCGGGCCAAAACTAGTGACCTAGTTTTCGTGCTATTGTCTGGTGGAGGATCTGCTCTCTTGTCTCTTCCAGTGAAAGGTATTACATTGGCTGACAAGAGATATGTAACGCATTCATTGCTCTCGTCAGGGGCTGCAATCCAAGATATGAACGTAGTACGAATGCATCTTTCACAGGTAAAGGGCGGGAAATTGATCCGATTCTCACCTACATCAACTACCTTTTTGACCCTTGCAATTTCCGACGTAATCGGTGACGAAATCCAGACAATTGCCTCGGGTCCTACATTTCCTAATTTTACTTCATTCATCGATGCGAAGAGAATATTGTTAAAGTATGATATTTGGAATATTGACAATTCACACACGGAAAGAATTAAAAAGATTATCACAATTGGCATCGAGGGAGAGAAAACTGATTTTAAGAATGGGTACAAATATCACGGAAAAGCTGATTACGCCATAATCGGGAATAACGCGACAGCTCTCGGTGCAGCCTCTGAATATTTAAGGTCAAAAAGAATAGATACACTGGTATTGGGTTCTCATTTTGGCGGAGACGTGGCAGGACATGGGAAATGGCTTTCCTTTGTGGCTAATGGTTTGAAATCGTTTTCGGTACCATTTGCGATTGTCCTAGGTGGAGAAACAACAGTCCGACTGAATAAGCAAGGGAAAAATGGAACCGGTGGTCGGAATCAGGAATCAGCGTTACACGCCCTGTTGTCGCTCGAGACTTCATCTGGTCAAGATGTCTCAATTTGCTGCATAGGGACAGATGGGATTGATGGTAATTCTAAGGCGGCAGGTGCGTTGGTTACCGGCACAATGGTTAGTCAAGATAGTCCTAGCACAAGAGAAGAATTGCGAAGGTATCTAGAGAATCACGACAGCAGTGCCGCATTCAAGATGTTAGGTTCCCAGATAATTACCGGAAAGACGTTGACCAATGTGAATGATGTGAATGTGATATGTAGGCTAAGATGCAGTAATAGTAGGTAAGTAGTGTCATTGTTTCAAGATTTGATTTTGATCGATGCCCCTTGTGTGTCTGAAAGCTTGACTTTTTGGCCCCCGGGTGTAACCAATATTAGGAAACCATCGGAATCAATATTGCTGGCTACCCCATCTAATTGAATTCCATTCCTTACTAGCTTTATCCTCTTTCCCATCATGGGACAGCATGATTTCCAGCGCTTCGTGATCAAATCCGAGTTTCCATACCGTAGGTCATCATAGTAGTTATTGAAACGAGCAAGTACGGAGGCTAAGAATGGTTCTAAGGCAATCGGTGACTGGCGGGTGTGTTCAACTAATGAGGTTGATCCTTTTAGCCCTGCTGGCTTTGAATTCAAATTTATTCCTACTCCAACAACGCTGTATTCCAAGTCCTCTCCACGAACTGCAGAGTTTATCAGAATACCGGCCACTTTTCTTGTCCTAATAAGTACATCATTTGGCCACTTAATGAAGGCTTCTAGATTAAAATTATTTGTTATTGTTTCACACACTGCCAATGACATTGCATAAGACAGAAATAAACTGGAACTTGTCATCATATCCGACTTGATTATTACTGAAAACCATAACCCTCCAGGTGGTGATATCCACCTCCTGCCCATTCTACCACGTCCAGATATTTGAGATTCAGATATTACGACCATGCCATGACAATAAGGGTCTTTTTCAGCAATCGAGATCGCATAATCTTGGGTTGAAGAAATTTCCTTAAAACTCCTAATCTCCCTTCCGAAAACGCAGGCGCCAATGGGTACCTTCATATTAGCCATTTCAAAATTCATAAATGTCTTTACTCGTAATCATGATGTAATTGCGATCACTATTTTATATTTGTGAAAGTCAGCGATAAGAATGAGGGCTTGGTGACAACAGTAAAGAGATGGAAATTAGGAATCCATTGTATGCATGGTCTAGAGTAGTAAGACTAAGATTTGTACTATCCTCAGTCATAGCAGTTCTCTTAGGAGTATCCATAGTTTACTATGAGACTACCCAGGTTAACATTTCTTTCACTCTCCTCATTCTTGCAGGCGTAATATTCCTACATTTTAGCATAGATCTGTTGAACGACTATTGGGACTACATAAAAGGAATAGACAAAATTACAAGACGAACAAAATTTAGTGGTGGTACAGGAGTATTGCCCACCGGTCTCCTTAAAGCGAAGCACGTTTACATTGTTGGGTTATTGTTCCTCGTTATGGGATCCCTTATAGGGATATATTTTATCGTATTGAGAGGTCCAATAGTCGGAGTTATTCTAGGAATTGCTGTCTTTTCGGTTTACACTTATTCAAATAAACTTGTTTACAGAGGACTTGGGGAATTCTTTGTTGCCCTTAAAGGTGCTCTTGTCGTGTTTGGTACCTATTACGTCCTGACAAATTCGGTAGAATTCATTCCCTTTTATAATGGCATAATACTGGGGGTACTATCAGCCTGTGTTTTGTTCATAACGTCTTTCCCAGACTTTGATGCGGACAAGTCTAAAGGCAGAAAAACGCTCGCAATTAGCCTAGGCAAAGATCAGGCAGGTAGATTGTATCCTATACTTCTTATCTCACCTTTTATTTTGATTATTTTGGGAGTTATATTTAATCTCATTGTGGTCTACTCTATAATCTGCTTCATTTCGATACCATACCTCTTCAAAGCGGTAAAGGGAATGAAGAAGGCAGAGGCTGAAGGATTGTTATCTGCCATGGAATCTACTCTGGTTCTTGCTCGGATTACTGGATCATTGTTGCTTGTTAGCTACCTTCTAGCTTCTCATCCGTTCTTAAAACTTACAAGTTTGTGATCGAACAGAGCTGGCTTTGATGGTTCTTAAACAATTGGAGGCCGCGCGAACAGGTTTTTTGGGTCAGAGTGGTATTCAACGGCCAACGCTGGGTCCTTTTGCCTCCCTGTTAGCACCCCTACTGCAATATCATCACTTTTTATCACTTCCTCTTCCCTTAGTGCCTTAATGCCGGCAGGGACTGCGCCAGATGCCATTTCACAGTCAAATCCGTTCAAACCTACAACTGCCATTCCATGACTCATTTCTTTATCATTCACTTGGACTACAACCCCATTTGTGAATTCTATCGCTCGAAGAGCTTTAGCTATATTTGCAGGCTTTCCAATTTGAATCGCTGTGGCTTTAGTTTTGGGCAGTAACGCCTTACTGTCCTTGTAGGAATAGTATCTGTCTAATAGATTTGCATTGATATTTCCAGCATTCCAGGTAAGTTTTTGACCTTCAAATTTCCCATTCACTAATTCATAGAACGTATTTGCACCTGTTGAATTCACAACAACTAATCGAGGGACCTTCTTAATCCAACCCCAATCATATAATTCCATTAGGCATTTTCCACAACTAGCAGTATTTCCCAGCGCTCCGCCAGGATATACAAGCCAGTCCGGGGGGTTCCAGTCTAAATTCTCCAAAATCCTGTATACTATTGTCTTTTGGCCCTCCAACCTAAATGGATTCACAGAGTTCACCGTGTATCCATTCTGAAGGTTTACCTTTGCCAACGATTGATTGAGAGCATCATCAAAGTTCCCATCCACCTGAATTACTTGAGCACCAAATTGGAAGGCTTGCCCTAGTTTTCCAGCAGCAATTTCTCCTTTTGGAATATAGACTTCACATCTCATATTTTCATTGGCTGCGTACATGGCTGCCGAAGCGGAGGTGTTTCCGGTGGATGCACATATAATCATATTCACTCCGGTGGCTTTCGCGTGAGTTATTGCAGTAGACATACCATTGTCCTTAAACGATCCACTTGGATTGTAGCCTTCCGGCTGTAGAAGGAGGCAGTTCTGTTTCAAGTTGACGTATTCTGCAACTTTACTCATCCGGTACGGTTTTGACAGCCTCCCTTCTGCTCCGTCGAGAGATACAAGTATTTCTGCGCACTCATCCAAGTCTTCTGTGTCTATTCCAAGAAAGTTAATAAGATCGCGAAAACGCCATACCCCACTTTCATTATATATGTTTCCACCATGGTTTCTCCGTAAGTAGAATACTTCTATTAACTCCTTTCTCGGTATGGCAAGGTACGTAACATCTAACAGAGAATTGCAAGAACATGAATAGGCCTCGCTAGTGATATCGAAAGTTTTTCCACATTTTGGGTTAATACATTTCTTTATTGCATTCTTTTTCATAAATTTGAAATCATCCGAAGTTCATATAAATTGTATTTCTCATTCTTTAATGATTTGGATCGTCAGGGCATGGCTTGCAATTTGTCACAATACAATACTCATGATGTTTGACCAAACTTACTGGTGCTTGAGACAGATGGATCTCAATAACGTGAGAATTATCCAAACATATTGTCGTTATAATTTGTCAAACCATTTTTTATTCTCTTGCGTTAATTCAAAAATTGGCAACAGATGAAAAACCGCTCAGATATTGAAGTCATGGCTTCAATTCTCCGCTCTGCAACTAGCAGTTGGGAATATAAGACAAGTATAATGAATACTGCTGCAATTTCACATTCGCAACTAATAAGATATCTGGCAGTCGGAATAGAAAAGGGCCTAATCGAATATTCTGAAACAACTGGACTATACAAGACAACCGGATCAGGTGTTTTCTATCTCAGAAAATATGAACAGATGGTGTCCATGCTTCCCTCAGTTCCTGAAATTCTAGACTTCGAAAATGAGCACAATCCTCCCAAATCCCGAGACCATGTGTATAGTAATGTGAACTGATTAGATGATGTATTGATGACGCGCAATCGATATATGGAACAGATCATCAACGATAACTTCGAATAAGTGATATAGTGACTATCAACCTATTCTGTTACGATTGAAGGATATGCTATGCAAGAGTTTAAGGGATGCAATTCGATCTTCAATATGGGATGAACCTTGTGATACCGTTCTGCTTTCAGGAGGGTTAGATAGCAGTATCATAACGGCCATCCGTAAACCGGAGTACTCTATCACTATTGCATTTGGCTCTGAAGCATCTGACTTGAAATTTGCTGACATGGCTGCTGTTAAATTCGTTAGAAAGAAGATAACGAGAATCCTCTCAACTCAGGAAGTATTAGGATTAATTGATAAGGTCGTTGTCGCTTTAAAGACATTTGACCCAATAACAATTAGGAACTCTGTTGTTCCATACGCGGCATTGGAAGTGGCTAATTCTAATGGATTTAAATGTGTCTATACTGGTGATGGTGGTGACGAAATATTTGCTGGTTACAATTTTCTAAAAAAATATTTAGATAAGCCGTCTCGTCTCGAAAGTGAAATATCCCGTTTAAGGGCAATTATGACCTTTCCAACCTTTAGATTAGGTATGAGTCTGAATGTGAAAATCATTGCTCCATTTCTTGATGAAAAAGTAATTCGTGAGGCCGAGTTGATTCCAATCTCGGATTTGGTTGGATTCTATAAAAACGAAGTTTGGGGTAAAATGTTCTTGCGGCGATGTTTTCGAAACGAGCTAGGGGAAGAGATATGTTGGAGAATGAAACAGGCACAAGAAGAGGGAGCTGGAATTACTAGAATAAGAGAAATTATTGAAAATAGCTACAATAATTTTTCGTTTGTCGAGGAGGCGCGTATGGCTAAAGAGCAAGGTATAGTTATAAGAGATAAGGAACACCTGCACTACTTTAAATGCTTCAAACGCAATTTTTCTTTCGAAGAGAGGTTGGACTGTCCGGAATTGACCTGTTCTGGTTGTGGAAATTGCGTTTCCTCTCTTTCAAATTACTGCCAACTTTGTGGGCGATTCCCTGTATCATAATGGAAAACCGGTTCGATACACCATCAAAATCTAATGATCGAATTGAACCGTAAATCGCCTGGCTGCAGCAACGTTGATTAACTGTTTCTTTATTCTAGAAATAGTCGGATAGCTATAGCCTTTCTCGCGATAAATTCTTATCATCGATTTCCAACCTTTAAGTCGACGTTTAGCTTGTACTTTTGTAATCATGTGGGTTTCTCTTTTAACGATACTCTTTCTCCCAGGAAACAAGTACCCTCCGGAAACGGCCATAAATCTTCTATATGCAAATCTTAATCCGAAAAGTAACATGGGTGGTGGTAGCGATTTGAGGTATTTGGACATCTCCACATACTCTTTATCTGAAAGATCAAGATCAAGTCGGATTTCTCTCATTGTTTTCCTAACAATAGAAAAATATAAAAATCTTTCAAATTTCGTATTTTGAAAGCTTTTATAATGTACAGATGAATCCGAAAGTTAATTATATGATTCAGTATTCTTCCATAGATCGATGGTGGACGACGGCGAATTCATAGCTGAAATGGAGAACAAGGTCAATTCAGGGTTTGAAATACGACTTCCAGAAGCTGAGCGACTCATCAAGACTCCTGACGTCCAAATTCTAGCAGAATCTGCTAATAGAATAGCTCGAAAATTTAGTGAGAATCAAATAGACGTGGAAATGCTAGTTAATGCAAAGTCTGGGAGTTGTCCAGAGGACTGTTCTTTCTGTGCTCAATCGTCTTTTTATGAAAGCAAAATCAACAAGTATCCATTGCTTCCGAAAGAGACGATCCTAGAACGAGCCCAGAGGGCCAAGGAGTCTGGCGCAGATAGCTTTTGTTTGGTGTGTGCGTACAGGTCGCCACCTGAAAAAGATTTTAATTATATATGTGATATAATACAATATATAAATGAAT
>DASSCH010000155.1:0-3281 GCA_035697905.1 Nitrososphaeraceae archaeon | reverse complement strand
AAAATAAACAATATCTTTCACCAGATCTCCAAATCATTACAGCTGCATACACACTCCTTCCAAAGAAGAAAGATCCAGAAAGCATCACTGCATATACAGTATTATTAATCCCTCGCAATCCTGATCATTTATGATCATTTTACTTACTTCTTATATCGCTGCCACTGCTCAAAATTAATGAAGCTATTATCTGTAGTATGAAAAAGAGAAATCTTCTGAAGTATGTAAAGTCTTCCTTTTATCCCTTAGGAACATTTTAACCTCATAAATGATCAGGATTGCGAGGGATCAATAATACTGTATATGCAGTGATGCTTTCTGGATCTTTCTTCTTTGGAAGGAGTGTGTATGCAGCTGTAATGATTTGGAGATCTGGTGAAATATATTGTTTATTTTCAAATCTGACCACGATCTATGTCTGCCTGCCTTTTAGGGGTATATCATCATTAAGAGCAGCTTATATCATATGCGATAAGTTGTCCTCTACCATCGTAAATATTTGCTCTCTAAACTTAGTCTTAGCTTGTGTTATTTGTCTCTCCTCTACTCCAAATTTTGAATATTGGTCCATTCTATGTTCAAAGAATGTGCTGTAATCATCTTGGTTCACCGCTTCTTTAATGTTTGGAAAATTATGCCCTATTGCTACCATGCAGGATGTTTCTCCTATATTTGCATGAACGTAGGATGGAATAACGGGACAATCTTTTGTAGAGGAAGCCATGATGATATTGGAGTGGTTGCCCACCAATCCAATATTCTTACTTGCAAATCGGATAATGTTAGTGTATATTTTCCCTTGCTAAGTACAAAGGCCCTCAGTTCCCCATGTGACCATTTAAGGGACAATCCTTTGGATGCTGCTTTCATAAAGCCATTCTGCAATTTCACGTATCATGCTTATCACAGTTTCAGGTCTGATGGAGTGTACTTGAAAATTTCCCCCAACCTTGTGATATTGCAAGATCGGTTTTTATATCAATCTGATTGCGATACGAATTGAAATGAGCTCAGTAGCCATTGAATACTATGATAGGAAATTTGGGGATGATAAGTCTGCTGCATTTATTCACCTAGTAAGAGAAATCGGCGAAATAGCTTTTGCTATAGAAAAGAATAATCTTGAACTTGCCAAGCTTGAGCTGACAGAATCAACAGCATTGCTTTATTACCTTGCCTCCAAATATGGATTTGACCTAGATGCGAATATTGAATCACTGTATACTAAGAAACTAGAGATGTCGAAAACATCTAAAGGAGCCAAAAAGTAGCTTTTCGTTATAGGATTCCGAAAATGCTAAGCACTTCGTTACTATCGCTGTAGAGGTCAAATTTACCAAACATATCATCGAATAGCCTCACTGAACAACCATTACATATTAAATCTTGGATACTGTAATAAGTAATTTTTAGAGGAAGGTAAAAGTCCGCAACACGAACTTAGCCCTTTGATGGTATTGCCATAGCTAATGATCATGATAGCTACCTTCATCTTTGTTATATCACTGCAGTGTAAAACTAAAGCTGTATGCAGCACCGGGCCATCGGTCCCCTGATCGGCATTTTGCATAAGTTCGTTAGAAGTTATGAGATATGTTTTTCATTAATGTCAGATCTGTTTTAGCTGGAACTGATACTGCAAATTCTTGTCAGTTCTCTAAGAGGCTATTTGTCCCGTATACATGCTAGACTTTGCCAACCCGGCGATGATTCAACTCATGGCTACTCCATACTATTCATTGATGCGCCCTCAGTCGCTATTATTGTTAATGGCCCAATGGATAAATTGATAGCATTCTATGCATATTTTTCTTTCATTTGTATGCTCACATGCATATACACCATCGGTGTTGGCTCCACATCTATAGCAGACTTCCAATGACATCACAGTGTAGGTTGTATCAGATAAATTATGTGACCTCGCTGGAAAAAGTCTATACGGATCTTTGGTCACTTTTATCCAACAGAGGTGTCCGAAAGGACTCTGGCGTCGCAGTTTAGTGCTGTTTTCAACTTACCTCTAACAGCCGTGTTGGCATTAGCTTTTGACTTCTCAGAAATTGGACAGAATTTGAACCAGTAGAAAAGATAATCTAAGAACTAACGAGTGCAAGTAAATATCAGTGTCATTGGGGGAGACTTGACTTAGCCTGACTTTTCTATATGAGGAAAATTTTTGACTCCTTAAATTACCTGAGAAATGGAATCAACATGGTCTGTAAGAGAACCATCATAGGGCGACAGAAAAGTAATGACCAATAGGAGTAGTCCTAATCCAGCAGCCATGAGAAGGACAACTATTATGCCCTCTGATTGCCCAACTTACAGTCTCTTATACAGTTGCCGGGGATTCAAGTGTGATGCCTTGGTCCATCTTTAATTTTTCAGAGAGCTTTTGCTTGCTCATAGTGCTATCTTTAGATGAAGGCTAGATTAGATCTCCTAGGAAAAGATGCTTCAAAGAACAAATTTTCACCCGAAAAGTCTCAATATTAGGAACGAGAATTGATCAATACTTTTATACTAAGCTTGCCGTGCATGAATCTATCAAAAACAATGAAAAAGAAAAATCGATTTAATGATATACAGGGTTTAACTTAACAGTCATATGAGTTTCTCCTGACGTATGTTTCAATTCAAGCTTTGAGATTCCTTTGTTATTACTTAGATATGTATGATACTTTTGACAAAATCTTTGAAGTATTGTTAATGTCGCTCCTAGCTCACCATCAGATTATGAATTTTGGTAAGGCAATAATGTTCTTGGCAATCGGCTTCATCCCAACGCTGATTGCTTTGGAAATGGTAAACCGAATGGGCAGAGCGATCGGCAAACGGGGAGAAGTTTCATCGCTAGCACAGCAAAACGGGCTGAGAATGCTATTTGCATAAGAGTTAGAGACGAGTCCTCTCCCTCAGCGCCACAACCTCCGATCGCTCTGTCCATCTCCTTTTTGTAGGTAGACCAATTTGTAGGACGGTGTGCAGGGTACTTTTGCTTTGAAAATGTGCTAAAGGCGGGAAGGAGTTTTTTGACTTTGACCTGCCGCAACAGCTCTTGAATCGAATTCATGCTCCTATCAGGGTCATCTAATGATGGCCTCCTTTGTATCCAGAAACCCAAGCGACCTATTCTAAAGCCTGACATCGTTCTACAGAAATAGTTAAGTTTCACAATCTCTCACTGACGTTAATGAATTCAAGTAATGGAATAAACCAGAACAACAATAGAATGAAAATGAGAGCCGCTATTCCAGTAGCGTGGGCCATAGTTACTGCAG
>DASSCH010000154.1:0-20547 GCA_035697905.1 Nitrososphaeraceae archaeon | reverse complement strand
CCTCAGTTAATCTCATACGATCTGAATTAATCTCTTATACCATATCGCTTAATAAGAATAGTGTTATGAAGGCGAAGACAGCGAATGATCTTATATGTTTGCTATGTGTTTACGACATTTAGCATGAATTCAAATAAAACGGTGAAATAATAACTTTAATACGAACGAAAGGATCAATGGATATGGAAAATGTTCCGTACATATCGATAAAATTATTATTACATTACATTGCAATCATCGAAGATTGAAGAAATGCCTCTCTGTAACAGGGTAAAGTTTCACAAGATCAACTTTCTATTCTCAAGTTCGATTTGTAACGAGTGTTATTAATTACCAATGAGATTAAGAATAGAAATGGAAAGCAACCTGCTCCTCTCCTCGTAATAATATTTACAACTGATTCTAGGCAAAGGACCTACCATGAAAGGATTATCAATGGCTGTGCTTGTTGGCAAGGAAGTATGAACAAGCGACGTCAACTATTAGGAGGTTTTCGGGTTAGCGCTTAGGATGGCTGCGACAAGGTTGATAAAGTGGAGCTTCCAAATGGTAGAATATATTGACAGAAAATTCTGTCAGGCATATTGACGCAATTAGAGAAATGGAGGCGCTAAAACATGAATATCAAGTACGCTGTAGCCATTTCGAATTGCAGTACTCAATAGGTGACAATTCTATAAGCTGCTCAATCTGTAGCAAAAGATGGCTCTTTCAAGAAAGGAGAGGGTTCCAGAATACACTAGAGATTTATACTGCAGAAAGAGACTAGATTGAGCCGATAGTTTGAAGAAATTTTCAGTATTAGTAAATACAAACGGACAGGTCTTGAACGTCTAATTCGTTGCATACATCATATCACAGTATTCCAAGTAGTAAACTGTGGACTGTTGTAGTAGTCATTCCATCATAATTACGTATGAATACACTTTACTTCACCTAGGCCTCTATCAATACAGTATCATGTTACATTTGGTAAGGATAATTTTGCAACCTTCTATAAATGATGCCAAACTTGTTCTTTCTTATTCTAAGAGGTGCCAAAGAAGCTGGTTATAATGAATGCATTGTTGAATGCTGAAATGATGTGCTTAAGGTAATAGTGATTTAATTGTCGCAAGACAACAAAGCGAAATCTATAATTGTTGATAAAAGAACCTTTAAAGACAGTTATGATTTCGATGAGTCAGGTCATTAGTATAGTCGACTCTTATGATAGGGAGAACGTAAGTGTTGGAACGATTGGAAGCCATTCAGCCTTGGAAGTAATGGATGGTTGCAAAGACGAAGGACTTAAGACGGTTTGCGTATGTCAAAAAGGAAGGGAGACTCCTTATTTACGGTTTAGACGACTCGTAGACGAGATTCTCTTACTTGAGAAATTTTCAGATATTCTTTACAAAGAAAATATCCAAAAACTGATCGACCTAAATACAATCTTTGTCACAAATAGAGCGTTCACTGCATATCTTGGCTATGAGAACATAGAAAAAAAATTTTTGGTTCCTCTATTTGGTAATAGATATCTGCTTCGTGCGGAAGAACGGGAAGAGGAATACAACCAATACACTTTACTTGAGCAGGCCAACATAAGACATCCAACCATTTTTAATGATCCCTCTGAGATAAAAGGTCTTGCGATAGTGAAAATTCCTGAAGCTACACGAAAGCTGGAAAGAGCCTTCTTTATTGTTTCATCGTATGATGACTTCATTCGGAAATCAGAAATAAGAATTGAAAAAGGTATAATTAATCGAAACGATCTTAAGAACGCGGTCATAGAAGAGTATGTGATTGGCACTTACTTCAACTTCAACTTTTTTTATTCACCTCTTAAAAAAGAGATGGAATTTCTCGGAATAGAAAGAAGGCTCCAAACAAACCTTCACGACTTTACTACATCTATCCCTGCAAAGGACCAGTTGGAAATGGATATAGATTTACAAAATATTGAAGTTGGTCATATGCCTGCCAGCATTAGGGAGTCCCTACTGGAAAAGGTCTTTCTTATTGGTGATAGGTTTGCACATTTTGTTAACTCAAAATACTCTCCTGGTATAATCGGACCCATTTCGTTGCAGAGTGTGGTAACTCGCGATCTTGAACTTATTGTTTATGATGTCTCTTTAAGAGTTCCCGGAAATCCCATTATGGCAACTACTAGTCCTTACACAAAGTATTCTCATGGGTTCGTTCTAGGTGTAGGCAGAAGAATAGCTATGGAAATTAATGAAGCACTAAACAACGATAAAATCAGAGAAATAATAACTTAGCTTTAAAGTAAGTAAGAGCATCAGAGTCCTACTGTTCTATTGTCTCTTCGAACAGGTTCCTTCTTACACGTATAGGGATGTCATAGTATGCTGCCAACGCGATAGCATCTGAAGCGCGATAGTTCCTCATGATAAAGTTTTCTTTCCGATTCTTAAAGTATAGATTTGCCCTAAGAACTGATCCGCTTTGATACACACGTACTTCTAGAAGTAACAGATCCTGGGTCACCGCTAACTCTTCCACAAGGTTATAAATTGTGGGGATGGTATTCTTATCACCTTCTTGGAATCTCGAGATGTGCCTCGCAACTTCTCCAGAGAAGGCGCGCATAGGAAATTCCTTCCCATCAAATGTTTTAAGTATAACTATCCCCTCTAGGCCTAGTTGATCAGCAAATCCTACATAGCTGATCTTGGCAACTATGAATTCATTTTCGTCTGTAGGCAAATTGGAAGACATTTTTACTTAAGGTATACAATTCTAGGAATTAAAGATTACACTAGTCTATTTCTGCCCTTATTGTAAGGGATAAATTACTATGCATATCCCAGAGAACTAAACCTATAGCATGCCGCCTTGCGATGGCCGACGAAGATTAGTTATATTTTAATTGCAAATAGAGCTCTTAGGTAGGGCAGATTTAAACGGTCGGTACCCATACTAGGAGATAAAAATAAAACTAATGGAAAGAGGAATTATAATGGAAGTCTTATGATAATACAAAGCTATGTTAGATTTCCCTGAATGGGTCTTCTCGAAGTGTATTTCATATACTAACTGCCGGAGATAGTTCCATGACGGAATAGAATCGAACTGTATCGTCACGAAGTTGAGCTGCTAGGACAGAAAGATCTGAGATGATTCCACGTGTTAACCGCAAAGACTTTTTATTTAAGTGGAATCACAAGGTGGCCTGTGTTCAAACAGAACATCCATGAAGCGCCAGTGAAAAAGGTGGACCCCTCATATTTTAGAGGAAATGTGATCCTGCAACAGGTACTTGGTGATGAAAATTCGAGGGAACTGGAGATTTACCACGTATTCTTCAAGAACGGAGCTATTACTACCGTACATTACCACGAGACAGATCAGGTCCTGATTGCCACGAAAGGACGTGGAATAGTAGGTATAATAAATAGTGACTCCATTTCGGATTTTGGGATTGAGGATATCGAAACAGTTCCAATGAATAAGGAGGGAGATGTTGTGCAGATTCCTGCCTTTAAGATGCACTTTCATGGAGGGGCTTCAAAGGAAGAGTTTTCTCACATAGCTATTCGTCAGATGTATTTCTTTGACAATTCAACCAAAAAAATACGCCGTGCAGAAAACAAGTGGGAGAATGACATAATTTTAGAAAAGAAGGGTAACCTTGATTCATCCTCTCGACGTGAAATATCAGATAAAATTGGAAAGACAATAAAAAGTGTGGTTCATAACAATGAGGAGGCAAAAACCTCGAAGTAGCTTCAATAGTTGGTTGGGAGACTCCAGTTTACAATAGCCCGGCAAGAATTTCAGAGCTTATGTAGGCTCTTTATGGCACCGTGTTTCTCTAAAATTCTAATCACTATCTAATAATACTTCTAAGCCTCTCGTTTTAGTCGTCATCGCGTCCTGGCAAGTCGAAAATATTGAAACAAGTCAATACACACTACCAAAAGAATTTAATATATCGATCAGGTGTAAGTAAAACCATATTACATGAACCTATTTCACCGCACCAAATACGAGTGCGATCAAGATGGAGAGAAATTTAAGAGCTACGATGAGCTTATTCAACATGCAAGACATGTTCATCACCATCCAATCGTAAAATGCCATAACTGTGGAAAAGAGTTCATACATGAAAAGGATAGATTACATCATGAAAGAGAGGAACATGAAAAGACCGTAGACTATAGGTTGCACAAGAACTTGGACAAGCATAGTAAGAAAACTACGCCTCAAGAGGAAGTATATGATCACACGCGTAATTTTGGTGATAACTTTTGAGTTTCTATGAATGTGAGATTATTGTGCTCATTGCATTCAATCTAGATTTATAAGAAAATCCCCAATTCAATGGTACCGCATTCGCTACTAGATGGTTATTTCGGTTATCTGCATCCATTTTTTGAGGTGTTAGTTTAGGTACTAGAAGTAGAGATTTATGCTAAGTTTAAGTTCGTAATTGAAGGTCGATACAGATTAATGTCACAACATGGAATTTCTTATCTGATGTTTGACGTCAAAGATTACACAGAGCTACGAAATCGAGGTCTTAGGGTAGCCCTGTTAAGCAGCTTATCTTTGATATCGATATTTGTGATTTATAGTAGCTTAACCAGCCCCCAAGAAGATCAGTCACTACAAGTGAGCTCTCAACTCATCAATCTTGCATACATCGTATTGTTTTGGACTTTTGTATCCATTCCTATTTGTATCTACGGAATTTATCTTATTTTTAAAGCTGAAACAGCTAGAGCGTACTCAACGGGTAGCCCTTTAGGATCCTACTTGATGATTACATTCACTGATATTAAATATTGGAGAATTATGGTAGTATCTTCTGTGCTTTATTGGATTGGCTTCGCATTCTTGTCACAGATACTGCTATACGAACCCAATATGCCAATCAGCGAGGGAGATGGAATTGTGACTCCTTCATTGCTGGTTACGCCTTGCTGCAACCTCCCTGGATATGTTCCTATGTTGTCTGTGTATCTAACTGAGTATTTCACGATATTAATAATTCCAGTTAACTTTGCACTTTCTATCGCTATATCAGCATTGGTCGGATTTAATCTATCATTGATGGTCTCTTTCTTTAGTATCTCAAGAAGTCAGAATAACAACAAAAAACTTTCAGTAGTGAGTGGAATAGGAATAACTGCTGGGCTCTTTGTAGGATGTCCAACCTGTGCAGGAAGTTTAATTTCACTATTTGTCGGATTTGGATCAGGGGTTGCTGTATTAGCATTGGCTCCTTTTCAAACCCTGTTCCTTTTAATTAGTATCCCTGCTTTAGTGATATCACCATTTATCGCTTCTAAATTAATGAAAAATAATTTCACCTGCAATTTCAGAGCAAATTCTGTTGGAGCACACTAGCAGCATAGGCAGATCGAATAATTCGCTTCCTAAGGACATACTTACTCATAGGATAATCTCCATATTGAGCCTGCAGTAATAATACATACCTGGTTGGCTGTCCTTCGTAAACGTAAGATTGGAAGCCGCGTTCATTAGGCAATTTCAAATACTGCAAGTTATAGGGTCAATTAAACCGTTTTTCCCCATGTCCCAACGAACTCATCTGACAAATGGGAATGTCACATCATAAGACGAAGATCGGCAGTCTACAAGGACTTCCTTTTAGCGACAACATTTTGTTCGAGGGTTGGAAGTACCTTAGAAATGCTGTCAAGGTACATTTGAACATGCGGCTCGGCAATCCACATTTTTTTCTGCTCGTTCTCGAAAAGGTATCCATATCTCTGAGAGCTTCCCACCCTCTCCCGAGATTTAAGCAAGTCCAAGTACTTAGTAGAGATGGTTGATTCGTCAAAGCCGTGTTTTCGTGCTATCAAGTCAATCACTTGATGAATCCCTGATCCGTGTTGAGCTGCTTCCTTGCAACGATATGCGATATCCCTTGGAATGCCCAGTTCTTGAGCGAGCTTTCTGTGTACGTGCTTACCAAATACATCTGACACACCTTTAACATTCAAACGTAGGTCTATTTTCATACTAAGTCTAATCAATCTCAAGTCAAGGAAAGGCTCCCGCATTTCAATACTGTGAGCCATGGTAATCTTATCCTCTCGCTCCAGTGTCTCTTTATACAAAAGCTGTATATCCTCATTCATGTAATGACGCAAACCAGCGTACCCTCCTCCATCTTTTACTATTTTACCGTACCATGAATACCCTCCAAATAGCTCATCTGCTGCCTGTCCAGAAAACATCACTTTGATCCCATCTTCATGAGCTAGTTTTACAGCCGCGTAAACAGGGATAGCAACTTCGACCTGGCCTGCATTTGTGTGTTCAATTGTATTAATCACCTCAGGGATCATGTCTTCGACTTCATTGTAGGTTAATTCATTGACTCTTAATTTCAAATTCAGCTTTTTTGCAATCTTTCTGGCAAATGCTATATCACTTGATCCTTCCACCCCACCGGTATAGCATATAACTTCACGAACCAGCTTCTTGGCAAGCCAAGCAATGATTACACTATCAATTCCTCCTGAGAAAATTATGCCTATTCGATCAAAATCTTGAGTACGCTTTCTCATAGATGAAACTAAAGCCCTTTTGTATGCTTTAATTGCAGAGTTCAGTGTCTTGTACCGAATCTTTTGATTACCCACAGGATTCCTCGTAACCTTCAGCTGCTCACCAAATGAACCATCGGGCGTAATAATTAAAGCAGATCCTGGGTGAATTCTGAGAGTTGGTTCCCTTAGGCCAATCTTCCACAGCGCTTTTCTTTCAGAAGCAAATGCCACTAATTGCGAGTTCTGGCCATAGTAGAGCTGTCTAACACCCATAACATCTCTAACCAAAGCAATCTCACCGGTTTCCTCATCTCTTATCACAATAGCATATACTCCATCCAATTCAGAGACAGTTTTCTTTATGGCACCCTGGAGATCCCTAGTCTTAGTATAATTATCCTCAAAAATATGTGCAATTACCTCGCTATCAGTTTGAGAAACAAACCTGTGTGAACTTTCAAGTTTGCTCCTTAGCTTCTTGTAATTGTAGATTTCACCATTGTGCTCTACAATAAACCTACCATCACAACTTCTAAAAGGCTGTTGTCCACACGTTCCTCCTACAATTGCCAGTCTAACGTGTCCTAATGCAGAACAGCTGTCTGACATAGGATGTTTTCTAAGGTCACTAATAGAATCGGTTTGGACTATCTGCTCCGCCCCAGCTATCGCTGCACCATCTGGACCTCTACATGCAATACATGAAAGCATAGATTCCACTAAAGGCACTACATTTTCTCCGGTCTTACTCAAAATACCAACTATTCCACACATACTATTATCACTAAATCGACGAGGACCGACTCAGTTCCAAAACATAAAGCCAGGAGCTAATTCAGTTCCGGTCATAATAGATTACTCTCAATCCCTTAAAAGCGTTTTTGTTGGTTCTAAAACAAAAGGCCGATTATATTAATATGGGGGACTATATGGAGATTACCATCTGTTGTCATATCTTGTTTTTTCCCTTACTAATTGCAAGATCTATAGCTTTACGGAGCTCTGCGTCATTCTTATTTGTAGAATCAATTCCCAGTGTGTCTGCAATAGCCTCGAGCTTCTCTCTATCAATGGATGATTCATTAGTAACATCCTTCGCATTCATCTGGTTTAATTCCTTCTTGGCCTGAAATTTGGCCTTCTCGTATTCAGAAGAAGCCCTTCCAACAGATCGTGCGATTTCCGGGATCTTCTTAACCCCGAAGAACAAAACAACCACTATAACTATAATAAAGACCCATTCCAATCCCCCAACTCCAAATGCTTGCATCAAATGGCTTGAAGCGATCATCGGTCCAAAGTAATATTCTGACCCTTCTGCATTTAAGTGTTAATTTTGACCGTTGTAGGAGGTACCATTAGAATTTTGCACCATGAGTTACTGCTCCTGAATTTGCAAGACGATTATTTTCCCTCCGAGATCTCTTCACTATCATTATGCCAGCCAAATAAAGAAGAATCATAGGAGCCACTACAAGCCACATACTAACTCCACCTCCATCTGGGGTTATAATTGCGCCAAATATTACGAAGATTATTACGGCGTACCTAAAGTTCTTTTTCCAAAATGCCGCATCGACAACTCCAGTTAAGGAAAGTGCATACATGATAGCTGGGAGCTCGAAAGCAAGTCCGAACGCCACTAGAAGCTGAAGCACAAAAGGGAAAAACTCGTTTATATTAAAGAAGGTGGCAACACCGATAGATTCGCCAAAGGCGTAGAGAAAATTCAGGATAAACGGGATGACAAGGACATATGAGAATATAACCCCAATAACAAAGAGAAGAATTGTCGGGACAAAAGTCTTGACCGTTAGGGCGTTCTTGGTCGATTTACCTAAGGCTGGTGAAATAAACGCATACATTTCTCTAATTATTAAAGGCATCGTCACCAAAATACTCAACATGATCGCAATAAACACTTGAGAGAAAAATGCTTGTCCCGGCGCGGTTTGAATTAATGAAACCTCAGGCGGAAGAAGCGTCTTTTCCATGAATGTCGTTAGCTGTATAGCAACATTATCAAACGGGTTATAGTAGGGATAGTAAATAGTGATATAAATTGAATCTCTTCCGCCCTGATTACCGCCGCTATTAGGGGATTCACTTGAAGTAACCATTCCAGAGCTTGGATCAAGCAACAGATAAATCGTGGTGAACCCAAAACTGAGGCAGAATGCTGTTATGACAAGCATGGCTACTACTACACGTATTAGTCGGAGACGTAATTCGTCAAGGTGCTCGCCAATAGTCATTTCCACCGGCAAATCTATTGAATATAGGTTTACTTCACGACTTACTAATATAATTGTGCTAAAATCAAATACCACAGTTGAAACATTTATTTCCTATAGTAAGAAAAGAGCTAACCGTTCAATTTTTATATCGCTGTTATAGATTTGGCATAGTGTTTAAATAGTTTCAGCATGAAACGACTTTTAGTGATATAGATGCCAGTCGCAATAATTCCAGATGTTAGCGAACAACACTGTATAGGATGTGCTCTTTGCGTAGAAATATGTACAGCGCTAGGTCCTGATGTCTTAAGAGTAAAACCAGTTGAAGGATGGAAGAGAGGAAAAGCATTCGTCTTTTATCCTGAAAGATGTATCTCTGATGGGGCCTGCATAGGCGTCTGTCCAACAAAGGCAATCTTCTGGATGAGACCAATGGAATATACTCCAGGTCAACCAATTCCACTCAAGAAGAATGCGTTATTCACAAAGGGCTGGGAAGAAGGTTAGAGTCGTAAGTGGCCTAAATTTTTTTTTCTAATTTCATATTTGTGCTATACACGGGAATAGGGGGGGTACGTATAGTTTTTGGCCTCTCGGAATGTGTCATGTCGGTATTTGATTTTGATGAAAATGTTCTAAGCGTGTGATCGGTAAAGGATGTTAGAGAGAGTAAAGTATCATCTTATGTGGGTTTGGGGGCAAGAAGAAGGATTCATGAAGCGAGGAAAGGAGGGGATGCTTGTGATAACCAATACGCGCATCGCATTCATAACTAAAACGAAAATGAAGTACAGCGTACATGAAGAATACTCGCTGAGGCAGCTAAGGCGGTTTAAAGACGGTGAATCTGTCTTACTGCCGATAGAACGCTATAATGGAATAGACCTTCAGGACGATTTGGCTGAAAGTGATAAAAATATTGATATTCCTTTCAGCAGGGTAATCAAAATCGGACAAGAAAAGAAAAGGTGGGGTACAATACTCAACTTAAAGTTTGTTGAAAACGAAGATACGAAGGGTTACAAGTTCATGGTCGTCAGAGGATGGGTAAAGTATCCTCTTAAAGACCCTGTCTCGTTCCAGCAATTGGATTGGGACCCGATTCTAGCGCTAATGAAGAAATAGGCAAACTACAGATCAAAGTCAAGTACTTTAACTGAATACTCCAAGGACAGCAGGCTCAGGCTCACGAACAATGTTAATGCCTACCTATATCCTTAGTTTTTTGACTGTCGAACTTGTTTCAATGACTGGCTTAAGCTATCCTACTCCCAGATTAAGTCCGCAATCAACTGACGATTGTAACTGGAAGCTATATTTGAAATTCAAAAAAATTGGCACAAAAGTAACATGACCTTAATCAGAAATTAAATAGAGCTCCAGAAAGCTAGATTGTATGGCTAGAGTTCTCGTCGGAAAAAAATCAGATATCCAAGAGGGTGAATTTACCAACGTCACGGTTGCAGGTAGACAAATCCTTGTGGCAAATATTCGGGGAAGCTACTTTGCGACTGACAATATTTGCACTCATGAAGGAGCAGAATTGCATGAAGGCGAATTACACAATAAGGAACTCACTTGCCCATGGCATGGAGCTAAATGGGATCTGACAACTGGAGGATTAATTTGGTTCCGCGAATCTCTGAAATCAATAGAATCTTACAGAGTTGTAATTGAAAATGATAGGCTATTTATAGAAATTTAGAATTAGGAAAATCGGATAGAGAATTGACTGACTCTGACTCTAAAATCAAATTAGTAAGATCATATTAGCAAGAGATTGTAATGTCCCTTTTTCTCACTTGCGACATGGATATTTCTAAAATTTTCCACTAAAATGAGAGATCTTCAGGTCGCTTCGATTTGTCGATTGGGGTTGCTCAATGATTTTAACCTATGGAAGGGTATGTCAGAGATTGCAAATTTGGATGATTTTATCTTAGAAGGATACGATCATTAGTGATTAATCACAAATATATTGTCTTATATAGGGTAGATAAAATATCGCGAAGTTAGCCCAGACTGGTTAAGGTACGAGCTTCCCAAGCTCGGGATCGCGGGTTCAAATCCCGCACTTCGCATTTGTACGTTTTATTGTGAGTAAGCTGATTAACCTATACCCTTCATTTACAGATCATTTGAATATCTCCTGAACCTAAATGATAAAAAGAGTTTCCGAGCGTCATAAAAGACGACATATTTGGACCTACATTTCAGGATCCTTCCAGAAAACGAGCTTGACTAGGACAACCCGACTACTAGAATGGCTATTGTAAATCATCACGAGTGAAAGGAAAATGTCGATCGATAACTCTATTTAGGTTCCAAGCGACTCTTGAGATCCTTGAACCTATTCCTGATTGTAACCTCCGTTACGCCGGCTGCTTCTGCTATATCCATTTGAGTGATGGTTTCGCCTACGTTTTTTGAAGACAAGTATAACACTGAGCCGGCTAAACCCATCGGATCCTTACCTGCAGAGATTCCGTGCTTAGTAACATTATGCATGATACTCATTGCTTCACGTTTTGTTCGTTCACTTAGCCTCGTCTTATTGGCCACTTTTACAATGCATTTTATAGGGTCGACCATAGGGACCTTTAAATCCAATTCCAGTATTAGCAATCGAGTAGTTCTTGCCAATTCCTTTCTTTTAATATTTGTGAGGTCGGAGATATCACTAAGTGTTCTTGAGATCCCCATTTCTCTACAAGCTATATACGCTGCTGCTGAAAGTACAGATGGTATGGTTCTACCTCTAACCAACCCCCTTTCTTGGGCTTTTCTATAAATATAAGCCGTTTTCTCGATAGCTGCTTCAGATAACCCAAGCTTGTCCCTTATTCTTTCCAAAATACTGAAAGCATGTCGAAGATTCCTATCTGCAGGGGAATATGCCTGTGTTCTGAAATCCCAAGCTCGTAATCTATCCATTGTAGATCTGACTACGGCATCCAACCCTTTTCCACTCGCATCTTTATCATATCGGCCTATTACGGTAGCTAGTCCCATATCGTGTCTGGCCAGTGACGTTGGCATTCCTGTTCTGCTCCGATGATTAGCTTCTTCCATACTAAAGGCCCGCCATTCTGCTCTATTTTCCTCGGCATTCTCCAAAATGACGGTACCACAATTGCCACAAATGATTTCGCCCGAATCAGGATCTGCAATATTTTGATTGCTTCGGCTGCAAACCGGACACTTTATTGAACTTTTCATTATCTTATATAAAAACAGCTATATTGATCTGTATTCAAATATTTAAACCTAACCGAATGAGTTCGGACCGAGGAAAAATTTAAAGCTTTGCCAGATTTTGCTCAAAATAATTTCAAATACCCATACTACATACTATGGATAACATGTTAGGTGGCAGGGATGTTAGAAAGATACTAGTGACATACATGAATGAGAGGCATAAAAAGTTAAGAAGAATTATCTACGACCCGACCAGAATTTATACATCTGAAGCGTCTCAGTGTACAAGACTTTCATATTATGAGAGAGTTGACCCAATTAATTCGAATTTAGCAGAATTATTCCAGACCCTTTTGACGCATGGATTTCGACATTCGTTCGAAAACATAGAATCAGAATATAAGACAGATAACCTGACCCTCGTACTTACAGCAGATATCATTCTAGAAAAGGAACTAGTTGTGAGACTACAGATAACAGATTCCTTGCCAGACTCTCCTAAGCCACAAGATTTGCTGTATCTCAATGCTTGTCTTTATGCTTTTGACAAATCAGAGGGAGTTTTAATCTATGTACGAGGAGATGGGAAATCAGCAGAATTTTTAGTAGCAAAGAGTGCGAAAATGTTTGAGGAATTAATAAGAAGAGCAAGGGTCCTTAGTACTCTGCTTAAAGAGAAGAGGGTGCCTATCGTAGAACCGTCTGAATCTTGCATGACTTGCAAATATTATGGGAGATGTTACATGATGGAAAGAAAGGAAACCAGCTTCTCAATAGAAAGCCTGTTTGGAAAATCTAGAGATGAATCTGCTTAATCATGGAAAACTTAAAGTGAAAGGTCGGTCTCCTCCACTAGCCTGAAGTGTAGACGTTTGGCTAAATGAGTATGTGCCGTTCACTTGGTAAGACTCCATCTGGTTGGTACTTAACCGATTCCAGATGTCCGAATTTTCGCTGTTCCGAGTAAGTAGATCAGTATCTTTTAGAGTCACATTCCCAGAAGATATTACTGGAAAGACATTATCTTGAGACTCAAGAAAACCTTCTAACCTTTCACCGATTTCGCCTGATGCAATTTCGTTGTTATTAACTATAACTTTGTATTGAATTGACTCAAGGATAATAGTCCCCCTATTGGGATTATGAGCGTCAAAGGTAACCTGCAAATTGGAATGTGAACTATCTATTGGTTCAACCGTAACATTCTTGATTGAAATAACAATAGGATTGTCTGTCCGATCTGTGGATTGTGTTTCAGCATTTGATGCACTTTGGGAAGATGGAGCCGGGGCTTGTCTTTCAGCATTATCATTATTAGAAGCTAACCCCCAATAAGTGAACCCAACAACTATAGCTATTGCAATGGCTGAAGAGATGTAAATAATCTTCCTCCTATTCATTTGATGAGATCACTTCTATGTTCTTATATGAATTCTTTTTCAATCTCGTATTGAAGTGAAAGTAAAAGGAATTTTAGACTACGAATGCGTAGATCTCAACATCAGTCCGTTAGAAAACGGCAATGCTGTATTCTGTCTTTTAGAATCTGATTGACGTGTCGTTGTGGTAGGCAAGTTGTTTCAAGATTCTAGTTCAGCCAGGCATGTTTTGGCAGAGTCAAGCCACTAAATAGATGCCAATAACACTAAAATACTAAAGGATATAGAAGAAATCTAAATGCCTACGGCTTACATTTTGGTAAACTGCACATTAGGTTCGGAAGAGCGAATAATTAGTGAAATTTCTAATTTGCCCGATGTGAAGGAAGTAAGGGGTACATATGGTGTTCATGATGTTTTCGCTAAGGTAAAATCAGACAACACAGAGGCAATGAATCACACTATTACTAACAAGATTAGAAAAATCCCAGGAATAACTTCAACCGTAACACTAGTAGTCATAGAGGAGCAAGGCGGCAAGGAAAATCACTAGTTACTCATTTGGGGGTAGCTCTTTACTTCGATCCTCATTCTTAATCTTCTTGATCTTGTAGATGATCAAAGAAGTGCTTATTAGCATTATAATCCAGCCACTTATCCCTATGATGAGATAAACTTCGTATACGGGGATGACGAAGGAGATGCCTGCAAGAATCGCACCCACCCACCAAACAATAATTAAAATCTGTAAGTTTGATTTTGCCATAACTCATTTACCTAGCCACGCAGATCTTCGTCGAACCCCTTCAGGTATCTCAAAATCTTACCGCATTTGGAACACTGATCATATTCCCGGAAGTCAAAGTCATCATACTTTCGAAATGAGAATGATTCAACATGATCACAGAAGAGCCTTTTTATCAGCTGATGAAGCATCAGATACTCTATTAAATTGGGCATTTTTTACCATTTCGATTTGGTATAGGAATATTCCCAACCGAAAATGCCGTCGGTGAGATTTGAGCTCACGACAGCTCGGTCTTCAGCTTCACCCCACACTAATTGGTCGAGTGCTCTCCCGGGCTGAGCTACGACGGCATGTTACACTGTTCGTGGATGGATCATATATATTCCTATCATACCCTCCGCGAACCTCAAATTGAATGGTCGATCTGTATTTGAACATGACTTTCAAACCGGTGCATTAGCTGCGTCCTTAGCCGAAAGACAGGTATTGTTACGATTCATGCGGATAGTAAAAAACTGTCCTAACGACATTTATTTGACTGGTTTTGGCAACATATTTCAGCGTGAATAACCATCCTCTCGTGAGAGCCAGATTGCTTATAACTGAAGCATATCATTGCACAAACTTACGGAGTAGTTAAGAAAAGTTTATGAGGAATAGCAGTAGGAGATGAATAATCTAAATAGGAGATCTCGTTTGGAGGTATCGGTTCTAAGGATAGGGCACAGGTTTGTCCGAGATGATCGTGTAACTACTCATGTTGCTCTGGTGGCTAGAGCATTGGGTTGTGATCGAATTTTCATGAATGAAGTGGATAAATCGATTAGATTAATGATGGACGAGATTATAGAAAGATGGGGAGGCCGGCACTTTAACATAGAAATAATCGAGAGTTGGAAGTCGATGATCAAGCAGTGGAAGAGTAAAGGAGGAAAGATTGTTCATCTCACTATGTACGGTCTAAATATAGATGAAGTCATAGAAGACATACGCAAATGTGATAAGTTGCTCGTTGCGGTAGGTGCTTCTAAAGTTCCTAGGGAGCTATACCAGGTTTCCGATTTCAACGTATCAATTGGAAACCAGCCTCATTCTGAAATAGCTGCCTTAGCGATATGCTTAGACAGAATTTTCAGCGGAAGGGAGCTAACAAAGCAATTTGGTGATGCAAAATTAAGAATTATTCCTTCTCCGAATGAAAAAAAGGTCTTGAACAATTCTCGGAACTAGTACAGTCTTTAAATTAATGGCGGCATGAGGACCGTATTCCAATTCAAACAAGAATTATTGTCAAGGGTACTTGCACACATGCTTAAAGGTCAATATCTAATTTTTGACGGTATTTGAAAAGACCAAAAAGAATCCTAATTCCTTTATTTTTGTAGTTGACAGCTAATATAACCCTCTCTCGAAAGAGGAATATCATTGGAAAAAGGCATAATGAACGTATCTTTAGCAATCAAGAACTACTATTCGTATATGAACCAGATAGTTACTATGCCTGATTTCTTTTTAGACCGAATCTTAATGCTCAAATCACAAGACGAGCTTTTTCAGTCGATCGTTAACAAGATTCGCGTAGGAGGAGGGAGTATACGTGAAATTCCAACGGTCGACCGAAAGGGGGGAAATGCTGCTAACATTGCCTATAGTATTGCGAAACTAGGCGGAAGGGTAGCTTTTTTTACTATAGGAGATAAGATTGCGAGATCTGTTATCGAGACCGCATTTCAAAAATTCGGAGAAAATGCAGAAATCATGATCTCTGAGGGAAGACAAGGGAAAACTACCTCGATGGAACTTTATGAAAAAGTTGATGGCGATTCTAAAGTGAATGTTATGCTAAGTGATGTTGGAGATAATGCTGACTTTGGCAAAGCAAGGGTAGACACAGAGAAACATCTGAGAATACTAAGGACAGCTGACGCGGTCATCGTTGCAAATTGGGCAAGCAACTTAAAAGGAACTGAATTAATGAAATTCGCATTTGAAAACTCACCAAAGGCTCTACATTTTGTTGATCCAGCTGATTTTCAACTCAGGAAGGAAGAATTTATCGAAATTCTTGCACTTTTGTCAAATCTAATAGATGTGCTTAGTATCAATGAGAATGAATGTAACACGCTTGGATCATCATTGGGATTAGGTACTTTGTTACCATGGCAATCATATTCAAGACAAGAGGTCAAGGACGCCGCGCTAAAGCTATCTGAGAGACTCGGAATAAGTATTGACATCCATACTAAATTAGGATCGGCTTGGTCAAACGGAAAAGATAGTGAAATGGTTCCAACAATCAGAAGCGAGATCAGAACCCTGACAGGAGCGGGAGACATTTGGGACGCGGCCGATGTTGTTGCATATCTTGCTGGTCTAGATCCCATAGACAGGTTAACGTTCGCAAATGCCGCGTCCTCTCTTTATGTCCGTAATAATTCTGCCGAGTCACCAAGCCTTGAGGAAGTTGTTCAGTTGTTAGATAGAATCAATATGTAGGTCTGTTTATCAACTTATTTTGGCAGGGACTTGTCAATCGAGAGTTAACGAGAAAGTCCTTAGTTAATTAAGGGGATTATAATAGAAGACGCTACCCATAGAGATTCGGTTATATAAGTATCAATTATTCTACTGGTTAATGGCTCCTCCGCCTATCGACGCATCAGAATTCGAAGCACATAAAGACCTAAACCGAATCGTAGTAGACTTCTTGTGTCGAAATAGCGATAAGGCATTCTCGGCAAAGGAAATTGCAGAGTTTACGGGTATTAGGGAAGAAGATATTAATTACTTTATGCTTAAATTGTCATTTCAGGACGTAATCAACAATTTATCGGGCATTATTGTACATAGAAAGGTTAGTAGGATTGGTAACCTCCCCCCAATGAGGATAGAAGATGTCACAATTGATGGAACAATATATTATAGGTGTGTAAAATTGGATGCTAAGAAATAATAATTACCGAAATGTCAAGCCGTCAAGTGAACTGTCAATAACTTCTCTCGAATTGATTGGAATTGAAGGCATGAGACATCTTCTTTGAAGTGAGGTCTCCATCCTGAAAAAGACCGTTCCTTTGATTGATCAACAAGCTGGTATTAAACACTATTGTACTGAGTTTAGTGGTATAGGCGGAAATATCAAACTAAATCCAGAGGATTTTCTAGTTAAAGAGATCCTAAATGTGCAATACCTTGAAAACTTGTCGGAGAAATCGAACTATGCTAGTCGCTTTCCAGTTTTTATTCTAAAAAAGCACAATATTGATTCCAACCACGCTATTATCGAAATACGTAATCAACTTAACTTGGAACTAAGGATTCTCGGAATAAAAGATGCCAAGGCAAGCACGACACAATATGCTACTACAATCCAGAAAATAAGAAATCTCCCCTCAAAGGCCAAGACTTACCATACTGAAATTTGTCTAATAGGGTACAGCAGTACACTACTCTCAAAATCAGATCTTTGGGGAAATCAATTTACTGTTCTGATTGTTGAACCCAAGAGCGCCGATTTGACTGACTTTCTATCTGAAATAGATAAGATAGCCAATTACTACGGTCTCCAAAGGTTTGGAAGTGAGAGGATGGTAACTCATAATGTCGGAAGGGAAATACTCAAGGGGAATTTTAGACGAGCGTCTGAATTGCTTTTAACTGAGACTACAAATTATGATACGGCATTTAGCAAAGAGATCAGAGGACAATTGTCGGATCCAAGTAACTACAGCAAACTCATAAGTGTATTGCCTAAAGGTATGGATGTTGAAAGAGAAATAGTGCGATCGTTACTCTACAAGAGAGACTATATTCGTGCGCTAAGGGCTATCCCTATTGGAATTCGACGAATGTACGTACAAGCCTATCAAGCTTATGTATTCAACCTATGTATTAGCGAATCTCTATCTTGTGGTGATGACATAACGAAATGTAGGGATGGTGATCTGTGTTTTGAGATCGAAGGTAATACTGTACTTGGAAGGATTAGGAAACTAAACCCCAGCATTGATACCTACTCTACAGTGCTCCCAGCGTTACGACTTGTAGGATATTCGTTTCAGACCGGAAAAGGACGGTACGAATCTACATCAGAAAAAATACTCAAAGAAGAAGGACTGACGCCGAGAGATTTCTACATTAAAGATATGCAGGAACTTAGCGCCAAAGGCGGATTCAGACAATCAGTTCTTTGGTGTAAGGGATTTAATTATTCTGGATCTCTACACATCAGTTTCAAATTGCCTAAGGGCTCTTACGCTACTACCCTCTTACGAGAAATTATGAAGCCAGACTCCCCGATTGAAAGTGGTTTCTAAGCTAAGGTAAAACGAAAATTAGGTTCTAAAGTTCTAACCGCATTGACCGCCAGACAAGGGATGGATTATGCTAACCTTTATCTGAGGTTTTACGCATATGTCCTAATTAGTTCTAACAAGCTTTACTATTCTTATCATGACGTTAATAGTAATGGCTGAAAGCATCCATGACAGCATAGTACTTAGAATAGCTGTCTGATATGGAGATATTATAGCTAGCTGAAGGAGCTGATAAAGGATCAGAATTTTGGATGTAGAATAAATTATTTCAGAGACCGAAAAAGTAGCTATAAGCTTCTTTATGTCGCTTCTTAACTTGTGGGAATCTCTCTTTTTTGTAACCGGATCAAGATACCTGTTTCTATTGTCGATATAGAAAAGTACTCCAAATATTGGAAAGAATACACTATACTCAGTCGCTATGGAGACAAAGGAATTTATGAGATTGCTTCCTCCTGTCTGTGAGTAAAGCTGAGTAACTAGACTACCAACAAGGAGTGACGAAATGCCTGCAATTATAAGGTTCTTGTTGAAATATAAAACTTCTTTATACTTTAAGTAAAGATCGTAGATGCGCTGGTTACTCATTGGAAGTTCCTTAACTAAGTTATTTAGCCTTTTCAATTATATATTCTATTCGTGCTAAACCTGTAACAAAGAGATCTGTTACTCCAAAATATTCTAATTGTGACAAACTTGCAAAAAAAGATCTTTATTGCAAAAAACGCATATTCCATCCTGACTTTTGAGACAAAGTTATTTCCATCAAAAATTCGATATTCGTTGAGAAAAAAATAGACTGCCCCTATTTTAATACCGGGAATCATTAATAATTTACTGGCTCAAAGTAAGGAAAGGTTATCGAATCGGAGAGATCCTTGCTCTGATTTTCAGACTACAGAAATCGTCTTGCCAGTTCAGCGAGGAACTATCCTGCTAACAATTTTTGGGGTCTGCCAAACTAATCAATCAGGTATTAGATTTGTTGATTTAGTGTATCGCGTACAATTGAGAAACAAGGAATGAATCAGCTTGACTTTCAGAATTAAATTAGTCATAGGTTTCCGGACAAAGAAAAACTGAAAAAGGGCCCACTTACTTTATCTTGTCGAATTTCTTCATAACATACGGCAAATTATCAATAAGATCAGTTGCGAGAAGATGCAAACCTAGCCTTTTAGAGGCTTGCAATGCAGCTAAACCATTTAGGTAAACGCCCGTAATAGAAGCAAGAAATGGATCTAATTTGGTTAGAAGCCCTCCTACCAGTCCTGATAGAACATCTCCAGTTCCTCCCACAGTCATCGCGGGGGTACTGCGTTTGATCACAGATACATTTCCTCCTATTCCGCTCGCTATTACATTATATTCACCTTTCAAGATTATTGTGATGCCGTATTTTTCTGCCATTTCAATTACACCTGATATTAATTTCTTAAGGCTTACCTTTTTTTGAGGCAGAAGCGGAATAGAGCTTTCTGCAGAGAACAGGCGCTTGAATTCTCCGAGATGAGGAGTGATTATTGTATTTGTCCCTGTTATATGTTTTAGAACATCTGGGATTAATGCTGAAGCGTCAAGGAGGAGTTTGGTTTGCATGTCTTTAAGGTCATTAATTAAGTGAGTCAGCCCCTTAGTCTGGGCTATGTTTAATCCCATCCCTATGGCTGCTGCATCTGGTTTTTTTGGTAGAAGACGAAGAATTTCTCTTGCAGAAGTCACGTCCAATGAATCGTGTGGAAATGGAAGGACAATAATGTTTGGAGAATAAGACCTCAGTGCTAGGACGTTTCGCTGTGGTACACCAGTATAAACAAGGTCGACCCCTGATCTGAGACCGGCCATCGAACTCAATAACGGAGCTCCATGGTATATGTCGCTTGCCCCAACTACGAGCAAAATCCCGTTCTCGCCTTTTCGAGAAGAGACGGATCTGGGCACCATCGTCTTGCTAACGAGCAGGTCATTAATGTTAATTCTCTTTGACATCGGTCTTACCCCTTATATCATTCATCGAAAAGCGTTCCCGCTTTAAATAGGTAGTATCTCCGCGATCGATGAGCGACCTACCAAAGTTCGTTCGGCCCATTTTACGAATGCAAATTCAATATCCTCTTAATTGCGGATATGTTT
>DASSCH010000153.1:0-5922 GCA_035697905.1 Nitrososphaeraceae archaeon | reverse complement strand
TGGGATAAGTGCAGGGATCGCGATTAACCCAGATTCAGCATTACCGGATTGGATCTGGGATTACTTAGACTCAATAGATGTCGTAAATATACTATCTGTGAATCCGGGATTTCCAGGACAGAAGTTTATTCCTACAGTTCTTGCAAAAATGATTAATGCAGTAAAGGAACTTAGAAGAAACGGGTACAAAGGATATGTCGAGGCAGATGGTGGAATAGACTCCGTAACACTCCCCCTAGTATATGAAGCCGGGGCAAGGATTCTTGTCACAGGCAATGCAGTCTATGGAACCCCAGACATTCAAGGGGCTATACTACAATTGAAACACACAGCAAACGTCGTCCTGGAAAAAAAGCTTCTTAAACTATCGACTAGCATCGGGATTCGTAACGATTGGCTTAAAACCCGTAAACATATATTGATTCCATTCGCAAATGAATTGGAAATAGAGGAAGAAATTCATGCTCTTAAGTAAAGAAAAGATGACACTTGACATGCGGAGTGCGTACGGCGATAGTCTCGTTGAAGCGGGGATGGAAAATTCACAGATAGTTTGTGTTGGAGCAGATACCACTGATTCGCTCAAAACTAAGAATTTTGGTAACAAGTTTCCCGAAAGATTCTTCAACGTGGGAATTGCAGAAGCAAATCTAGTCTCTGTTGCGGCTGGTCTTGCCATGGCAGGGAAGATCGCCTTTGCAAGCACATACGCAGCATTTCTTCCAGGCAGATGCCTCGATCAAATTCGTAATGCAATATGCTATCCTAACCTGGATGTAAAGCTTGTCGTGTCCCACGCGGGTCTAACAGTTGGTCCAGATGGTGCATCCCATCAACAAATAGAGGATCTTGCCACCATGCGAGCAATTCCCAATATGAAAGTGCTTGTGCCCTCCGATGCTATTTCTGTGAAGAAGATTGTCAGGACTTCTGTCCAAGCAAGAGGACCTGTATATGTGAGACTCGCGCGTCCTCCCAGCGTGGTCTTGTATGATGAAAGCACTACTGAATTTAGTTTGGGTAGGGGAAATTTGCTCTGCGATGGTGATGACGCAACCTTAGTTGGGTGTGGTTTAATGGTTAATGCATCAATTAGAGCAGCAGAAATTTTAAGAGAGGAGTACTCAGTGAATTGTCGTGTAGTTGATATGTTCACTGTAAAACCTATTGATGATGAACTGCTTGAAAAGGCAGCCAAAGACACTGGATTGTTAGTCTCTGTTGAGGAACACAATATTGTCGGAGGTCTTGGAGGAGCAGTCGCTGAATCTGTTTCCTCTCGATATCCAGTTCTGATTGAAAGGATTGGTGTCTCAGACAAGTTCGGTGAATCAGCAAGGGACGAAGAACTAGAATTGCTCCTGGATGTATACGGACTTAGTCCTACGAAGATAGCTAAAAAGGTCGCTGAGGCAGTGAAGAAGAGGAAGTGAAGAGAGGATGCAGATTTTTCTAGATACCGCGAATATTGAATCGATTAGAATCTACAATGACATGGGTGTATTGGATGGAATTACAACCAACCCAACACTGTTATCAAAGGAGCAGGGTTCACCGAAAGAAATAATGAAGACAATTGTAGATATGGTGAGCGGCCCTGTAAGTTTAGAGGTTATAGGGACAGTGTCAAGCCAAATGATTGAAGAAGCTCATGAACTGAAAAAATATGGGAAGAACGTTGTAGTAAAAATCCCGATGATCCCTGAAGGTTTAAAAGCCCTAAGGACCCTGTCTGGCGAAGGCATCTCCACGAATGTCACTTTAGTGTTTTCAGCCAATCAGGCACTATTGGCAGCGAAAGCAGGGGCTTCATATGTAAGTCCGTTCATTGGCAGACTCGACGATGCCGGACATGATGGAATGACAGTTGTGAAAAGTATAGTAAGCATTTTCAGAAACTATCAGCTCAAGACCAAGGTTTTAGTGGCAAGCATACGTCACCCCGTTCATGTTGTCCAGGCTGCTGAAATTGGAGCAGATGTCGTTACTCTTCCGCCAGATATCCTTGGCAAGATGATGAAACATCCGCTTACTGAAAAGGGATTGGAGGCGTTTCTTTCTGACTGGGAAAAGATCAGGAGCGAATCTCCAAGGTTAGTAAAAGAATTAAGTTGACACAAAGACGTTTTTATAAAAACTTTCAAATCAGAACGCTCCTCAAGGAGTTCAGTTTTTCAATAATCCAATGACTTTTTTCGGTATGTCTTCTAATTTACTGACGGCCAAGCTTCTCTCATAATCCAGATACTTTAGATTTTGCCCGATAGCGATAGCTTCATCTAGGCTTCTTCCCAATCCAAGAGCGACCATGTGACTGCCAATTTTCCGAAAGGAAAGCACCATATGCCGAACCGCATCAGTATCAGATGGTTCGCCATCAGTTAGGGTAAAAAAGATTTCGGGTTTGAAAGACCTCACAACTGGCTCGAGCAAACCGTAAATCTCGGCAAGGGGTGTCCCTCCGCTTGCCCTAATCTGCGCCAATCTTTTTGTACAGGTTGCAGACCAACGATAATTCGGCGGTTTTATCAGCCAACATTTCACTTGTTTACCGTCAGTACTAAATGCATATACGGCGAATCTTACTCCCAAAAAGGAAAGGGCTTCACAAAGCGCATTAGTTACTTGTTTATATTTCAGCTCTACTTCTTGAATGCTACTGGAATGATCTAAAAGGATCATTACTCGCGTCTTGATTGCAAGCTTAAGATCCACAATGAATGGTGCGGGATTGAATTCAACAAATGCATCTGCATCAAATTCGTCTCCTAACCTATCATGTCTTTCGATCCAGCCTGTGCGCCATTCCCTAAATTTTGCCTT
This sequence comes from Nitrososphaeraceae archaeon, assembly GCA_035697905.1. Classification (GTDB taxonomy): domain Archaea; phylum Thermoproteota; class Nitrososphaeria; order Nitrososphaerales; family Nitrososphaeraceae; genus TH5896. Next base: position 3,099 of record DASSCH010000153.1, on the reverse strand, counting down.
TGTCTTATGGATAAGATCCGTGTCATAAACCTGACTCTCGTTGACATCCAACCGATTCGGGATGCTAATTCCCAAATGTTCCAAATTTTCATATCCCTCATTCTCATGCCGCTTACTCTCTCGAACCAATGTCTCATATTCCGGAAGAATATCTGTGCCGTTTACTATTGTGTCGACCCGCGTCTCGATGCTCTTCTCTGCTGTACGTTTTTTCCTAACTATTTTTTCAATTTGTCGAGATAATTCCGATTCACTCATGGAGAATCCAAACCTCGAACGTATTGTCGAAAGGGGAACCAAGACCAAGGGATCGACCTCCAAGATCTTGATTATCCGCGGAACTTGCTCTTCTATCCATTTTGTCTGATAATCAGACGCAAGAGCCTCCTGCACTACTGAAGTAGCCAATTCGACTGCTTTAGCCACTTTATGATTTTCGGAGGAGAAAAGCTCGCCTTTAATATAACCAGTTAAAAATAGTTGTCCAAACCCTTCCAGTACCTTCTGGACACCATATAACGAATTGAGGAGGGGCCGGTTTAGCCATGAAATTCCTTCGTCAAATATTATTTCATCAATCATCCCCTTCCATTCATTAAGGCCTATCGCCTCGATTCGCTTTTTTTCAAGTGCATTCAACACAAAACCAAAGGCATGGTCGTAACTCAGGACCTTAGTTGAATACTTTAGTCTCATCGACTCGTACCACAAAGATACACGCCACTGACGATATTTCTGAAATCGATTTCCAGCATAACCACGAAGGTGAGGAATAGCAATCTGACCCTTATCCGGATTCGTCTTAGGATTTGCTTCATCTGTGAACATTACAAGTGCTTTAGGTTTATCAGACCACCTACGTGCTAGAAATGTAGCTATTTCTATGAGAACATCATCCCTGACGGTGAAGCCCTCAAAAGAAGAAATGTGGTCCACGATTAGTATCTAGCACTTGTATGCTGAAACACTACTCAAAAACCTATCTGGTTACCAAAAATAGAAGTAATCATGTCCATTACTTTTCGATACTCGACCTCTCCCCATTGGCCATAGACGTTTGCAAATACCAATTGCGCCGCATACTTTGCTTCACTCCCTGATTCTATGAGTTTGGAAAAAGCTATAGTCTCTCTCATGCTTGGGCTATAATAGAGCTCTTCAACGGCGGCAGCTTCACGAAGCTTGTTAGCTAGTTTGACACCCATCCTTATGGATGCCAGCATAGAGTCCTCAACAGAAACATGTCTTCTTATTATGTCTACCTCGACATCTTCTGGAGGGTATTCCAGTCGAAGACGAACAGGAAATCTACTGAGTAGTTGCGGGGGCAGCTCCTTGGTTCCCACGTGGGACAATGGATTAATTGTAGCAATAACCGTCCACCCGTTAGAAGCAGTTATTGTTTGACCCTCAGATTCCTTCAGCACTACCTGTCTCCTATCATCCAGTGCCTCGTCGAGTCGCAAAAGCACATCTGCTTCCGCGGCATTTAGCTCGTCAAGGTATAGGAGTCCTCCAAGCTTCATGGATTCTACGAGAATTCCATCTACAAATCCCACTCCGCCATTTTCAAGGGTCTTGGTTCCGATGAGATGTGACTCTCGAGTTCTGAGGCTAAAATTTACCGGATATAATTTTCTGCTAATCTCTGAGCCAAACGCTCTAACTAATGTGGTCTTGCCTGTTCCTTTTGGCCCTATAATCATGGTAAATAGCCCTAATTCATAGGCTTTTCTAAGAACGGGCAAGGAGTCGTTCCAATCCAAATATACTGATGACGATGATTGACTCAATGATAAACACCGTTATGTGGTTCGGCCTAGTAGACTTAAAAAGGTATTTCACAACTTCTAGATTTAGGCATGCAAAATGGTCCTTTTGTTCCTTATGAAATCACTAAGAAGAGCTGTCTCTAAGGTTTCGGGGCTCACATAGTAAGATCTTCCTCTAACTCGCCTCTCCATATCATTGACAAAACCCAAAAGTGAATCTTCTTCGCTGATCATTATAGTGTCAATGTATATTCCTTTTTTATGACACTTTTCTGCCTCAATTATGGTTTGTTCACCTATGTAGCTGTCAACCTGTCTATAGCGATAGCACAGATAGACTAGATTTCCCGCTGAAATATCGAGCCTCAAATCATAATCGGCCTGAACGCCATCCAAGCTTGATACATCAGGCTGATAAAAATGTGAGTACGGCCTGCTTTTTAGAATCTTTTCTTGCTGCTTCACGTCATCCATAAAGCAAGCACTTGGATGACCATCAGTCACGAGAATAATTCTCTTATTAGCAGAACCCTCTTTAAGCAATATTCTTTTGGATAACCGAAAGGCTGCTTGATAATTGGTGTAATGTAAGAAATCAGAACCAGCATCGAATGTTTTTAGATATGGAATATCGGAGATTTTTACTTGGGATGCCAGCGAACCAAAGCCTACCACGTAAATGGAATCATTAGGAAAGTACTTTTTGTTAAGCAACACTAAGCTCCACAAGGCCTTCTTCGCCGCTTCAATCCGGCTTAAATCGCCAAACATTCTAGAATATTTCATTGTCGAGCTCAAATCTATGCAGTAGACTACACTGGCTCGGACATCGTATAGAGTCTCATACTCTTCCAAGTCATCTATTTTCAAATGCAGAGGGAAGTCTATCCTGCTAACCTCTTTTTGCGTGCGGAGTACACAGTTGAGTAACGACAATGGTATATTGACCAGTCGTATGTCGTTTCCATCTTCAAATTTACGAGTGGTATCCAATACGACAGATCCTACCCCAATATTCATTGTACTATGGGCCCCTGCCTCGCCCAACTTCAGGGCCTTCATCACGTCATCCAGAATTAAATTACCAATTCTAGAGAATCCTCTAGAGGTGAGCCACTTTTCATCATCTCTTAAATATCCTTCCTGAATAAGTCTTCTAATGATTGGAAAAGGCATACTACGATCACGAGAATTCTCCTCTCCCTGTCCATTATCATCTGTATCTTGTCCTTTTGTGCCTTCATTATCTGCATTTTCTTGTTCTAAAAAACTCCTTATCATTTGATCTAATTCTTGGAGATTAGGTCTCTTTTCTCGTAACGCTTCT
>DASSCH010000152.1:0-2724 GCA_035697905.1 Nitrososphaeraceae archaeon | reverse complement strand
TGCCCTGCACCGTAGAGCCACGGTTTTAAGGTCTCGAGATGTTAGCCAAGACATCATCAATTGCCTGTTTGAACACAGTGTATGGTTGCGCACCTTCAATGGCAATTGGCACCGTCTCGTTAGAAATTATGACAAACGACGGCGTAGATCTAAGTCCTATACCATTGGCAAGTTGCGTATTAGTTTCTACTAAATCCCGATGGGTATGATTTTCAAGGCATCCAGAAAACTCTGTGAGATTCTGAATTCCAATTCTAGTTGCAAACTGCTTCAAACTATCCTCCGTTACCCAACCAGTGTTTTCTCCACGGGAATTATCGTACAGTTCATCATGGTACTGCCAATATTTCCCTTGGTCTGCAGCACAATAAGAAGCCTCAGCTGCCAGCGTAGACGCACGGTCAGATGGTAGATCATTAATCACGAAATCTTTAAAAACAAACCTAAGTTCGCCAGTGTTTACAAAATTATTCATAATTTGATCCTTGGTGTCGTTATGAAATCTCGCACAATATTGACACTGATAATCCCCGAATTCTACCATGGTCACGTTAGAAGACCCACCTTCGGAGGCAAGCACAGGAACGTTCTCAGATATAGGAGCAACTATCCGCTGAATAACCTCGGCATTATCATTTTTGTTCAGAGCTGTAGAGGGAGAGTTCATTAGAACAGCGGCTACAGCACCCCCTACCATAATGATAGCAAGTGCAACCCCGACTATCAGAGCTTTCCTATTTATTCTTCTCTTAGCAGCCCTGTGTTTTCTTCCGCCCTTCGCCAATTATACAATCATAATGAAGACTTCAGCCACTTAAAAGTCATGATGACGCCCTTCAAATGTCGAGAATGTCTAGACAAGACGTATTGATAACATGATACAAATCAAAGGTGCTAATATTTTCAATGACTTACGGATTACTTAAAAAACCTTGTCCATAGCAATGAGCGGATGAAAAGCGTTGAGCAATCAGATTTCTCAGAATAAAGGAATTTGCTAACCGATAATGGAAATAGTTCTATAAAAGAAAAAAAGGAAATTTGAATTATCGTGCCTAAGGACAGTCCTCAGCAGTGTTTCCGGGTATTTGCATGCATTCTTCTCTCTCATTCACGGCCGTAGCATCCGACATGGTGTTGTTAGGATTGCTAATGTCAGTGTCATTTTCCAAAATAGCCTCATCACTTCCAGCATATTCCTCAAGTTCAGTGGCTGTCTCTGGGCCTGTTTGGTTAAATGGTGTAAATGGAGACTCAGGTTCATCTGTGACTCCTGCTTCACCAGGTGGGCCTTCCTGGGCATATGCTGTATTCAAATACGGGGTGTTCAACAAGATTGCCGATAATGTGAATAAGGTCGACAGTATTCCTACGATGGACGCTTTCTTGTTCATTATTTCTAGTTGGCAGAGAAATACTACTTAAGTATTTTGATTCCACTAGTCGCCAATTCGAAAGAATGTACCTTACTGGCTGAGACAGAGGTGGCTAAAATCCTAGCTACTTTAGATAATTGCATTGAATTGAAAAGCAATCAACCAGAACAGTGTAAATAAAAAATTAATGTGCTGTCGTAAGCTGCACCCAGCTGAGTTCACTTCATTAATTTGAAAGGGAGTTCTTTACGAATTTTTCGTATGTCTGTTCTGTAGCAGCACCTACTGTCCGCGCAATCTCTTTTCCTTCTCGAAAGATCAAAAGGGATGGAATTGATCTGATTTCATAATTTAGAGCAATCTCCTGATTTTCATCCACGTTCAGTTTAACTATCTTAATCTCATCCGACATCGTTTCACCTAGCTTTTCGAGAATAGGACTAACCATTCTACAGGGACCGCACCACTCTGCCCAAAAGTCGACTAGAACTGGAGTTTCTGATCTTAAAACGTCATTCTCCCACGTCTGTTTGGAAGTTGCGATTACCATTTGGAATAGAGATAGCGCGTTCGGTGAATATAAACCAATTAATTTCCTAGTTCTAAGAGATTAGCGTACACGTCTGTAAGCAAAATTAACAATGGAGTAAAGTGTACTTTCGTTTCCTTACTCAAGCCGCCACCATTATGGAGGAGGTTGTCCTATCTCTATCTTCTTCAGGGATATTCATTGTCATTGAACAGCATCGACTACAAAATGACCACCTTTAACTTGTATGTTAGTAAGTTTTTATTCACGGACGACTGGACGAAGATCTTCTTCTAACTCGGTAAACAACTGCAAACATCGGCGTCCCTTCATTGTTAATTCGTAATACCGATAAGGTTTGAATTCGGTAAAAATGAGCAGTCCAATATCGACTAAGCCTTCGAGGTACTTGACTGTCTGTGGATGGGTCAGTTTAGCTTCATGACCTATGTTTGTTTGACTTCGCCGAGTTATAAAGAGAGGCTGAGTGGTATAGACTATATCGAGGATGTCCTTAACTATGTCATGATGATCACGCTGAGGCAATGGCCAAGGAATTATTAATTTGACACCATAAATGATAGTTGTGAATTGGAACAGGCAAACAGATTTTGAATTGAGTTTAATTGTGCATCAAACGGACTGTACTTATTAGTTTCAGTTTATCCATAATTGATTCTCTTCGATGCCAAAACGGTCGCTCAGGACCCGAAAGTGTTATTCTCTATTCCTTGTGGTTGACTTTGATCAGCGCTTGGTCTCGGGAGCCATTTCAGTCTGATTTGAGTATAGCATAGTATCATTAACTACAGTTTCGTT
>DASSCH010000151.1:0-5739 GCA_035697905.1 Nitrososphaeraceae archaeon | reverse complement strand
AATATCAGCAAATAACGTACTTGAGAATGTAATTGACCTTAACAATGCAAACGGACTACCAACAAACATCAATGCAAATCAGTATGTAGACAACAGCTGTCAGACAAGTAATCCAAGTGGTATGTGTATAGGAAGGTAGTAAAGTACAGGTGAATAAATAGCCTTCACTTCATTATTATTTTTTTAATCAAAAAATAGGATCTGATACTAAAAGGGTCAAGGATTGAAGGGAATCTACAGATATCATTAGATTGAATGATTTATCTAACACCCACAGAAAAATAATTATTTGATAGCAAAGCATTATGGATCAATAATCCTGGGCTTTTAATTATAACGTCTGCTTTGTTGTCATTGTTCAAAGGTGAATGTTTGAAAATGATATCTGCCTCATGAATGAAGTAAGTGATAGAAATCTATTTTACGACTGACATGTTTTGACCCTTATAGAAGTGATGGTGTGATAGTAAATAGTTGATTGTTCAAAAGAAACCCTCGCCTCATCCGACAGTAAATGATGTTAAACTAATTGAAAGTCGAAAATAGGGGGTAACATAAATAATGCATAAATTTAAAACAAGAATATATTTTTGGCAACCAGATAGAATTAACATTTGGTTAATGGATGAATAGCTTTCCCCGAAGCAGTAAGCCCTAGTTACATAAGATGTTAGGAGCTTCAAGTACCACGCCATACTTCTTATCAACAAGTCGAGCTAACTTTTGTGGAAAGTTTTGTTTATGTCGTGAATTCGAATTGTGCGAACAGTTGAATCCATTTAGCATCATTTCGAAGCCGCCAACAATGATTAGCTTTTCCTTAGAACGAGAAATTGCTACGTTTAGGTCTTGTAGCGAACTAAGCGCACCGACCAATCTTTCTGGGTTGTTTCGGACCAAAGAAAAAATTACAACATCTGCTTGTGTGCCCAGCGCACCAGTCGTTGTCAAGACTCTGGTCTCGATGTCAAGATGCTGAAGATACTTTGATATTATTCGTCTTTGTTCTGTATATCTCGTTACAATAGAGATGGACTTGGAAGGAGCTACTCTTTTGATTTCACAGCAAAGCCGAACACATGCTTTCGCTTCTACCTCATTATACCATGAGCTAGGCCCTCCCATCTCTTCGTTGCCGTTCAGATTAACCCAAGTAACAACATCTTCAGGTTTAAGAATTTCCTTAAAATTTTTGTCAATAGCAAGTTTCGCTCCAAACCTCCTACTTGCTATTTCAGGGGCTGAAATCAAACCACCGTAATCCGCAAACTCGTCCACCAACATTGCTAACCTATCGGGGAGTCGATGAGTAGTAAAGAGTGTGTCATACTTCGCACATTTAAGTACCCATTCCATAGCACTAAGATCATGATCTGCTAGCCCTATGGGTCTTGACTGCTTAGGATCACCCACGACAGTAGCTACGATTCCACATTTTGATGCAAGTTCGATTATGTTGTTGGTTTCATAAGAAATATTTTCTTTCATAAGATGAATACCTAACTGATTGATTCCAAGAGCAAAAGGAGATAGAAGATGTTCCAGCCTTTCAATCCCTGCTTCATCAATGATCATATTTTCAAATTTTATCGAGGTAGATAATCGTTTAAGCGATTGTGTAGTGCAAATCACAATTTTTTTTGCTCTTACGAATTCGATGTTATTGCTAAAAGGTATAGGAAGTCTAAGATCAGCTCCAGGTGCGTATCCACTTCTGACGCATAAGAATTTCGATCCTTCTGGGCCTAAAACCATACTTAATTCCCTTGCGAATTCATTGGCTGCAGAATTGGTAAAGGCAACCAGGAGCACATTCTTGGCATATCCTTCACAAATCATCTTAACTGCAAGAAAGCTACCAGTAGTTGTCTTTCCACATCCTGCAGGTCCAATAACGCCAGCCACTCCTCCTGATTTCACGCGCCAGTTCAAAATTCTTGATTGATCTGGATTGAGTTTTATTGACGTCATACCAATGGCTCAGGTGGAATAAGCATCTCAGCTGCTAATTTGTGAAATTGATGGATAGGTCGAAGCATGCTCCGGGTAAGGTTGAGCTCATCCCTGAGCAAGATTAAGGGCAAATGAAATAATTGTCTCTTAGCCCTTTGTACAGCGATCTTAGATCTAAAGCTAAGAGTGATTTTATCATTTCTGACTTCCATTACACTAGCCTGTTCGTTGACGCATGAAAGAAGTGACCTTCCTGGTTCCATTCCTATAATTCTTATGATCCTACGCGGCTCAAGCGGGATATTATCATCACAACTCGAAAGAATTACTTTTTCATCAACATTAAAATCATAAGAGTACCCTCTACACAGTATACCGATTTTTTCTAGCCTACGTAAAGCTTCCTCCTCCCCAAGTTTGCTTATCAAAGCATAGACCACGTGCTTGTGTAAGTGTGTTTCAGCTCTCTCCTTTAGGATCGCGTAGCGTTTGGCAAAGAATTGCTTTGTCATTTTTTCATATTGTGCAGGTAATTTGCCTTCATACGCCAACCTGGCATCACGCTGGTAGAAAAGACATTCCTTGCTTCCCTCTAACCCTTTATCGCAGACTGGGCAAAATTTTGGTCTCTGAACACGAACTCTTTCCCCACAAAGGACCATGTGAGCAAATTGTCGATTGGTTTTAATTCTTTCTACTTCCTTCATAGTTGTTTCTGTTTTAGGGAAGTACACCCCGCCATCGTGTACTATGCATGAAAATTTGTGTGCCGCCCAATAATCTTCGTTGCGACAGTATCTGAAATTTGCAAGTAAAGTGTTTGCAATGAGTTGCCACTTCTCTCGGCCACTAATTGCATGGCTAAGATCGTAACTTTTCCAATCTAGCAAACCATATCCACTAGGATACTCTAAAAATGCGTCGATCCTACCTTCGTGATGGTTTTTGATATTTGTAATTGTAACCTCCGTTAGGACCCTTGAAGGCCTTTCATGCTTCTTCATTAACCTCCTGGTCATTCCTAAGACAAGACCACTGTAGATATCATTGACTTGGATTTCAAAATCGTCTTCGACGGTTCTGTTTTCTTGGTGTGCGCCTTCTAAAGTATCCTTGATTACATTATTTATTATTTCGGATGATTCATTTACTATTTTCTTGGCAATTTGTTCATAGCTCTGCATCTCACTATGCCAATTTTCAAGAATTGGGCCGCTCATACTCAAGCTCATTATGTCGTGAACGGTATTGGCAACTAGGTAATCTTTATCACTTCTAGTCGCTCCAAATGGGTAATCAAGCTTGAAGAGATTTTGACAGACACATGCGGTTGCGATTTCCGAAGACTGTACAAGATGGGTCTGACATCTTCTCAAATAGTCGTACGTTCTCCTGACATCAATAATATCACTATTCATGTTTAAGTTCCCCCCTTCTCTCCTCCTCCACATTCATTAGGATCGCAGACGGACAATGTTTGGATGCGACAGGAGTCGATTGTTCATCTATAGATGCATAAGTCGTCAATATTTAAGTGGAAGATCCCGTAATCGGGAGGGAGGGAGGGTTGATTCTTGTGTTGGCCAACAAGGGTGGCATTGAGGAGAAGCAACTCAGTGAATTCGTTTGCAACAATTACAGGCATGGGAACTATTGTGAAACGAACCACGAGCTCAAATGATTTTTTCTAGTTGCGGTATGAGTAATAAATTCGGATACTATTCTCTTTGTATACGATGCAATACAGTGAAAACTAATTATAAATATACACGATGAAACTAAAAGTTCTTCAGATGATGGAAATAGAACTGGAATTAACATCTAACTCTAAAGATGTTACTGAAATCTTAGAAAAGGTATCTCAGTTAGTAAAGAGATCACAGGAATTAGGATTTGAAATGAAGGAGTTAGAAATCGAGTCGGAAAATGATAAAAAAGATAGCGAATGAGCGAAGAAAGAATAATCTAGCCTTCGTCTCACTCCCTAATCCTGAGATCTAGAGATGAACTGACTAAAAGATTAATACCAGCCGATTTTATTCATTTAAACTTATTTACCTGTCGTAGCTCCTAATTGGTCTATCACTATAGTACTATAGTATTACTATAGTATAACAAGGAATAATTATACGGCCAGTTTTATTTAGGAGATGAAAACTACTATGAAATTACTTACCTAAATGATAGGTAATAAGTAGCTGATGAGAAAATATTGTGTTTAAGAGGTTCGTTTGTCTCAAATAAGCGATCCTGGGTAAATGAACAATAAGCATATCTTTTTTCAAATAAGCTGTCCAATACTTAAATCACCCCAGTTTGATCATGATATCCTTCTATCTGGATTGTGGCATGAGTTATTCTAAATTTCTTCTCAAGCAATGAATTTATTTCCTGTAGCACATCCATAGACTTACTCGGCTCTATCACTACGACATGAGCAGACAACGCGTTCAGACCTGAGGTAATGGTCCAGATGTGCAACTCAAAGACACCAGTCACACCCTTAACTTGAAGGAATGCATTTTTAACCTCTTCATGTGATATGTTGGCAGGTACACCCTCCATGAGAATATGAAGTGATTTGTTAAGTAGCCTCCAAGTCCTTGGGAAGATGAACAAGGCAAGAAGGATGCTTACTATGGGGTCCGCCAAATAGAAGCCGGTTAAATATATGACAATCCCCGCAATGATTATCCCAACTGATCCCAGTGTATCACTAAGGACTTCAAGATAGGCTCCATGCATATTCAAGTCAATTTCTCTCTTTACGTTTCCGGAACGATCCTTATCTATATCGAATGCATGCTCATCTCTTTCGGTTGAATTGAGAGGGATATTATGCGAGTGACCCTTGAGAAGCAGTATCCCTACGACATTCACGACAAGTCCAATGCCTGCCACTGCTATCATCGGCAGTATATCGATTTGATGAGGTTCTACTATCCGCCAATACGCTTCATAGAGAATGTAAAAGGAAATCAATATCAATACCACTCCGTTGGCTAGCGCGGCAAGTATCTCCAATCTATAAAATCCAAATGTTCTCTGGGGGGTGGGAGGCTTGCGGGAATAAGAAATCGCGAATAGGGCTAGGGCCAGCCCCCCGACATCTGCTACCATATGACCGGCATCTGCAAGTAACGCTAGGCTACCCGTCACGATGCCAGAAACAACCTCTACAGCCAGAAACCCAGCAACAATAGAGAATACGATCTTGAGTCTTGTTATCCGATGCTTCGTTATTTCATCTCTAGTCGTGGACAATTATTTTTCCTTCGGTCCGATTACAGTCTATTGTTGCCTATTATATTGATATTCTCTATACATACGTATTGGAAATTCTGCTCCGCAGTTTAAATTTCCTTACTGTATAGGCCGGGAGATTCGGGAGTGCTGAAAAATCCTAGCTCTATTAGGTATTTAGGCTACTGGATCATACGAATATCAGATCATTTAGAGACAGAGTAATGGTTAACTCCACTGACAAGTTTACTAGTATACGGTAACGAGTATTGTCGCGGTAATGGCACCCATTCGAAACCCATTTCTCTTCTCAGCATTTGATTTCTGATGACTTTGGTTAAAGCACACCACTGCATTCGATTTAAACATTGGTTATTTATAGAGCTAAACGAAAATATCGATTAGCTTGACTTCAATAGAACACCTTATTGAATTTGATTTTATTATTGACCATTTTCCGAAATAGTTAGTGCTATTATATCAAATACAATATTTTAAGTAAATGATATTGTTCCAAACGAATGAGCTGACAGCTTATGCTTA
>DASSCH010000150.1:0-10460 GCA_035697905.1 Nitrososphaeraceae archaeon | reverse complement strand
TATTAAACCCCCATCTCCGAGCGACGCGCCAATTCTTGTTCAATTAGATTGCGAAATGATCGAAAATAAAAACATTAGGGTTATCGTAACCATCGCTAAATGCGGCGAATAATACTGATCCATACTATTGTAATTACCATGAGTTCAATATGACGACTGGTTTGAATCTTTGTGCTGCCTATTCAAATTTCACCTGTTACTTTCCAAGGTTCGCATTCGCATTTGTTATTTTAGCTCAAGTTTTCATTTTCATAAGGATATTCAGAGTTGTATTAGTTTCCGAATCCATGTGCGTCGCCAGAATGATAAATACCATGAATGCACTCACTATTCAATAAGAATTGTCATATCAACATTCAATCAGCGTCCAAAGATCCATTCTGGGTTGCTTAAACAAAATGGAGTAGTGGCTTCTGAACTTGGCATTTTATGAATTGTGAGTGTAATTTGGATCCAATGTGTGATATACCTTAAAATAAAGTCCTAATAATGAGCACTTCATGGTCAAACTTATTGCTGAGCAGATTCCTGTTACTGCAAAACAAACGTCCCTGTTGGTTTTAGGCGTATATGAAAATGAGGTTGATGACATAATGAATGAATTGGTTGGAATTAGCAAAATGATTCTTGAATTAGTGCAACGAATAGTAAAGGACAAAGAGCATACCGGATCATTTGGAAGTAGCTGCATTATCCATTGCTTCACGGGTCCTATACAGAGAATCATGCTTTTGGGCCTTGGAGAGAAGAAAAGTCTTGACAAGGATAAAGTTAGAGTTCTTGCAGGAAAGGCCGCTGCTAAAGCAATGGAGATTAATGTTAATGAATACAGCATCAAGCCTTTTACAAAATTAACCAAAGATTTCACAGAAGCCGTGTGCGAGGGAACATGCTTGTCACTGTACAAGTTCGATCAATATCAATCAAAGCAAATTGGTGAATCGTCGCGTAGTGCTTCACAATTGAAAGTTAGTATACTTGTAGACAGTGACAGCGAGGAATGGCAGAGGGTATTGGATACTACAAAAATAATTATCGATGCCGTAAATTTCGGAAGAGATCTAGCAAATCTGCCTCCCAACGACTGTTCGCCAGAGTATATGGCTCGTGTAGCATTAGATCTTTCTTCGAAGCATCAGCGGATTTCAACCCGTATAATAGAGCGTTACGAGATGGAATCTCTAGGTTTAAATGGAATTGTTGCTGTGGGCATGGGGAGTAACAAGCCCCCAAAGCTTGTCATTATAGAATATAGAGGAAACGAAGACAGCGGCACAACGGTACCATATCTCTTTGTGGGAAAGGCGGTTACCTTTGATACTGGCGGAATATCCATCAAGCCGTCGGAACGAATGGAAGAAATGAAATTTGACAAAACAGGTGGATGTGATGTCTTAGCAATAATAAGCGGTCTGGCAAACCTTGAGGTGAAAACAAACGTGATAGGAATCATTCCCTGCGTAGAGAACATGCCATCAAGTTCAGCTTATAGGCCAGGAGATATAGTGAGGATGTATAATGGGAAAACTGTAGAGGTTATTAATACTGATGCTGAAGGTAGACTTATTCTAGCAGATAGTATCGCGTATGGAGTAGAAAAATACAATCCCCATTCCATCATAGATTTAGCGACTTTAACTGGAGCGTGTATTGTTGCTCTTGGTTCAAATATTGCTGGAGCACTCAGCAACAATCCTGAATTGTTCGATAAGTTGAGACAGATTAGTGAAAAAACTAACGAAAAATTCTGGGAGTTACCGCTGTATCCTGAGTTTAACGAGCAAATTAAGAGTAAATATGCCGATATAAAAAACATCGGAGGCCGAGCGGGAGGGACCATTACCGCGGCAATCTTCCTTTCTAATTTTGTAAACGAAACTCCTTGGATACATCTTGATATAGCGGGAACCGCATGGACCCAAGATGGAACTTGGGAGAAAAGCTATAATCCTAAGGGAGCAACGGGCTTCGGCATTCGTTCACTAATTAGGTTAGTCCTAGGTGAATCAGATCCAAAGTAAAGGAGGAGCTTCTAGCAATTTAGTTACTGATCACAGATAACTGTATGAAGACGGACCCAGCAAAAACAATAATTGCACCGACCCTAATAACTCCCTTTAGGATATAAAGGTGTCCGGCGATTATAATGTCTGTTAAAGGTGAGCTGAATGCCAATTTTCCAGACAGACTTGCTAATTGAAGGCTTAAGGAATACTGGAGTAGGTTGTAGAAGAGGGACACTGGACACCGACGTAGACAAAACTTTGCAGCCCTATTTCGAACGTTGGCTCTGCAACCGGGATGGGTTTGTCAAGTTTGACGACTCCTCCATAGACTACATCGGAATGGAAGAGGTAATGAGAATGGGACCCTTCTTTGACATATTTTGTCTATTGATAAACCCCAGAATAATTGATTCGGATCGAAATGCTCATGAGCTTGTATCGTGTTATCCTCAGTTCATTTATAGAAGTGGAAGGATAGTCTCCCTGGGATGGACTGGAGGTTTATTGTGTCATTATCTGGCAAAAGATGAGGCCATATCTGATTCTATTGCTCGTATTCCTCCTGGAGAAGAATTTGCAAAATTATTCGTTAAGCCTGCTGATTTCTGCTGCATAATTCAAACTCAGGTTTGGGAGCCTTTAGGTTTGGTAACAGTTTTTCCTTTGATAAATCAGATAGGAAATAATATCAAGAATCTTTTAAATCTCATTCACCTTGGAGAGACGACTGAAATCTAATTGTAAAACAGAACCAGTATTCCAAACCTGAAAACCTAGATGAAACGCCAGCACTGCTGTTTTCCAACCGCTCACGCAGGTCAGTATTCAGCAGCAACGATAGGTTTGACTTCCGGGTTCGGAATGGGTCCGGGTCGCTCCCTTTCGCTATGGCCGGCTAAGAATTAGCCAAGCAGAAGGGTAAATTTAACGTTCCTATTATCATGTGCTTCGCTCAAGTTTGTGGCAATAGAGTAATTTTTCCATTCAATTTGCCTGTGTGTCAATTCTCATAATATGTAATTGAGCCTAAATGAGTGGATATTTGTCTACTTATGGATGGAACAAAAATTCATGGGTCATTCGAAGGATTCTCTTTCTTTGGTCACAAGGCATATAATACATTAAGTAGAACCAGAAAGGCAATAAAAGTTGGGCGATCAATCACAGAATACTCACAGAGTCGCGGTTTTGGATCAAGAACTATGTCAACCCAGAAAATGTGGCTTGGAATGCATAGTTTACTGTCCAGTAAACAAAACCGGCGGTGAGTGTATAATTCAGAGGCCATCAGATGGTAAGGCGTTAATATCCGAAGACCTCTGTACTGGCTGCGGCATATGCATAAAGAAGTGTCCATTTGATGCCATTGTGATTGTAAATTTAGCAAGAGAGTTGGGCCATGAAAAAATACATCAATATGGGGTGAATTCGTTTAGACTCTATAGGATCCCCACATTGAAGAGGGGCTCAGTAGTAGGTTTGCTAGGTCGAAATGGGATGGGAAAATCTACTATTGTAAATATATTATCCGGCAGTCTAAAACCCAACTTTGGGAAATACGAATCAGAACCTACCTGGACCAAAGTAATCGAAAACTTTCAAGGAACAGAAATGAAGGTTCATTTTGAAAAGCTAGCTTCGGGTGAAATTAAATCCTCCATTAAACCTCAGCTGGTGTACTTAATACCAAAGGCATTCAAAGGCAAAGTTCGTGACCTTATCCATAAGTATGATGAACGCAATGTTGCTGAAAGACTAATTCCAAGGCTTGGCTTGGAACGCGCAATTAGCAGAAATGTCGACGAACTGAGTGGTGGAGAGTTGCAGCGACTCGCTGTGATGATCGCAGTTTCCAAAGATGCAGATTATTACTTTTTCGATGAGCCTTCTTCTTATAATGATGTATACCAAAGATTGAGTGTTTCCAGAGTTATACAAGAGCTGGCAGGAGAAGGCAAAAGTGTGATGGTGGTCGAGCACGATCTTACTCTTCTTGATTATCTATCAGATAACGTTCATGTCCTTTATGGAGAGCCTGGAGCATATGGAATAACATCGTCCCTCAGAAGCACAAAAATAGGGATAAATAACTTCCTTGATGGATATCTCCCCAATGAGAACGTTAGATTCAGAGAAAAATCTTACAAGTTTGACAAGACCAGCTCAGTGCAGGATTTGCTTATGGATGTAGCCGTAACTAGCTATTCTAACCTGACCAAGTCATTCGACTCATCTTTTAAGTTGACTGTTGCAAGCGGGTCTCTAAGGAAAGGTGAGATAATTGGTCTGGTGGGAGCCAACGCGTTGGGAAAAACAACTTTTATGAAAATGATTTCTGGCATGGAAAATCCTGATACAGGTTCCATTAGTATCGATTTAAAGATTTCTTACAAACCGCAATATTTGAGTCAAGAATATGAGGGAGACGTAAGATCTGTCCTTGCTGCGTCGTATGGTAATGAGATTGAGGGATCACCGCTGGAAGAACAGATAGTATTGCCTTTAGGAATAAAAAAACTCTATGAAAAGAGTATCCGACACCTTAGTGGAGGAGAGCTTCAAAAGATTGCAGTCGCGGCTTCACTAATGAGACCAGCGGATATTTATGCTCTTGATGAGCCATCTGCATTTTTAGATGTTGAAGACAGGATCGCTTTAGCTAAATTTCTGCAGAGGTTCGTTCGATCATATGGTAAGTCGGCAATGGTTATTGACCATGACGTTCAACTTATCGACTTGGTGTCAGACAGTTTGGTAATATTTCAAGGGGTTCCTGGCTCAAGTGGACATGCAACGGAGCCACTTGCTAAGGAACTAGGTATGAACGAATTCTTAAAGTCACTTAGCATTACGTATAGACGAGATCAGGAAACAGGACGCCCACGCGTAAATAAGGAAGGTAGCAGACTGGATAGGAATCAAAAGGATAGTGGTAATTACTATTATATTGAGTAATCATCATTGTTGTTACTATAAATAGAAGCTTTCCATGTCCACTTTTCTGAAACGAGTATTGAGCAACAAGCTCGAAGAATCCGAGGTTTCCAAACTTACTTCTTCTTTTGATACTATAGGTAATATAGTGATCCTGAGAATCCCTGAAACATTGGCTAATAAAAGATACTTGATCGGGGACGCTATTTTGGACACCATCAAATCAGCAAGGTCGGTCTATATGCAAATCTCCCCGATCACCGGGGATCACAGAACTAGAAAACTCGAGTTAATTGCGGGAGATGACAATCCGGTCACTTTCTATAAGGAATATGGCTGCCGATTTAAAGTAGATGTAGAACAGACCTACTTTTCACCGAGACTCTCTACTGAAAGATTTAGAATTGCTAACCTTACTTCTGAAAAAGAGGTCGTCGCCAACATGTTCGCCGGTGTAGGAACATTTTCAGTAATCATCTGCAAGTATGGAAATGTTAAGAAGGTTTACAATGTCGATATTAACCAAGCTGCTCACGAACTCTCCGTATTCAATTCTCGGTTGAACCGAATGGAACAGAAAATTGAGAGCTTTTGTGGGGATGCAAAAGAGATAGTAAACTCTAACATTAATGGGAAGTCAGATAGAGTGTTGATGCCCCTTCCCGAAAAGGCAAGATATTTTGTCAATGACGCAGTGCATTGTTTGAAAAAAGAGGAGGGCATAATTCATTATTTTCTACATGTAAGAGCAGATTCTAAGAATAAATCCTTGGAAACTGGCAGGTTCGAGACTGATGACGCCTTCAGTGAATATTCACACGACATAAAATCCTTACATGTAGTAAGAGAGGTAGGGCCGTGCTTCTACCAATTAGTCGCGGATGTCTTGATCGGAAGGGAGATTCAATAGTACTAGTTATCTACTACCTGTCTGTTTTTCCTTCAGTACTTTCCAGTGACACCGCAGTTGCCATCGTATATCCCATCCAAGCTATAACGCCCACTATCGCTGCTACAAAACAGAGTAATGTGAGCTTAAGCACCAGAATGTCATAATTTGACAAAAGCAAAAGGTATGCATAGAAAATAAATCCTATCAAAGAGATAAACAAGATTACCACTCCTAACCGATGTGAATTCGACAACTTTTTCATCTCTATGACGTCGCTCACTCTGGGCTTAATTTACTTTTCATCAGATTCAGTCCAATTCTAATGCCATGAGGAAGGCATCCTCTCCGTCACGATAGTATGATCTTAGTCTAGATTTCTTGAAAAAACCTAATCTATCATACATGTTTATGGCGCTCTCATTGCTAACACGCACTTCAAGGTATATTTCGTCGCCTCTCCTGCTTATTACTCCATTAATTCCCTCAAGCATTAACGCTTTTCCCACGCCTTTTCCTCTATGCTCTTCAAGTACCCCAACTGATACAACGTGTCCTTTCTTTACAAATCCAAGCTTCTTAAAGTTTGAAAAACCAAACTCGATCTTACACATAATATATCCAACCACACGTCTATTCAGCTCTGCGACTACAAATGATTCAGGTAATTCCTTCAAGATAGATTCAAAAAAATAATCCGAATAATGTTCTGGCAAGGTTGTTAGGTTTACACCAATCACTTCACTAAGGTCATCGCTTTGACAGCGGCGAATAATATAATCTCCTACCTGCCGCAGGGCTGATTGCAATACGCTAATCTAATCGCTGCACAAATTATTTAACCTTATCAAATAGCAAAATTGGCAGAAGATTTAGGCAGGCAAATCTCAAAGTTGCCACAAGGCAAACTTCGACGTTCATACGACTAAACTTAGTGCATTAAGGAACTTGGAATTGGTGGCAGGAGAAGCAGATTTTATCACGCATTCCTGATAGAAGTTCTAGCATCATTTTTTAAGTAGACCTGACGATCGAAACCTCTCTTCCAAGATGCATAATGTTGCTCATAACAATCGATACGATCAAACCGAAGAGAAATCCGCCCATAGCGTCGGTAACATAGTGTTGAATTAATAGAATTCTAGTCAATGCAACAGTAAAAGGGAAACCCCAAATCAACCAACCAGCAATCCTAGATCTCTTGTTCAGAGTATAACCAACTATGAATGCGAATGCAGTCGAAATCGCAACATGATTGGATGGGTAAGAATAATCCCTGGATAGAGGAGAAAGAGTGTCTCCTTCTATCACGAATCCCTTGGAGGTATTTGATAACATGAATGGAGACGGGTAATTAGGGTTGTCCCTGGCTACAATTGGTTTAATATAGGTCAAAAGTATGACTGTCAGGAGTATTGTGATTAAGAGAATGAGTCCCTGTCTTCTGGTCCTTCTGATAATGCTAAGCACAATAGAGATTATGACTAGGGTCACTACATCACCTAGAGACGCAACACCTACTGTCAGCATGGGTATCAAATCTAAACCGGGTGGAATACCGGATACGTAAAGACTGACCGCCAAATCCATTTCTGCGGTTACTTGGGTAGCCACAAATGCGGTCAGTATGACGAAAAATACTATTATGATGACGAATTGGGGAGATCTGAGTTTAGGCACCCATGTGGGCCAGAGATAGGCTAAACGCAAAATTTGACATTGATGATGATGTTATAAGACCAATCTATTTTTTTCTTTCGAAGCATGGCACTGGAAACGAACCCATCATCGGATATTGGATGATGCGCCCGTATTCTCTACTACAATTTACAAAAGAATGAATCAAAAGTATATTGTTTGATTTTAATTTCAATTTTTCAGATCTGAACCACGTTTACTGAGATAAGTTGGCGAAGAAGGAACTATGATAGTATCTACAATCGACCAAAGTGGTTTGTTATCGACCCAAATTTCTTTATGCTTTGCGTTTTCTACGTCTTTAATGCAGAAATAGGTTGGAACTATTGAGATAGGAGTCTGTGTGCTGAACCATTCAATAGAGCCTAGAGCCCTCACGGATCTCCGCAGCAGATTCAGGATCTTTAGAAGCATAATACTCTACCATGCTCATTTTGAGCACCTTTAGAGAAAGTAGCGCGCACTTTATTCTTGCTGGCCCTAGATTTACCAAGCCAATGTTTTCGAGGATATCGTCCTTATCTAATTCTTTAACAGATGTTAGAGATTTGTTCATCACCATCTCGGTGAGCATTGATGCACTAGCCTGACTAATTGCACAACCTCTTCCCTCGAATTTGATGTCCTTGACGATATCATCTTCAACTTTCAAATGCATGTCAATTTCATCTCCGCAAAGTGGATTGCTATCATGAAAGCTTACATCTGCATTAGAAATCCTACCTTTATTTCTGGGATTCCTATAATGATCAAGTATTATCTCTCTGTATATATCCTCGCTCAAAGTCCAAATAACCTCCGTGCGCGTTGTAGTGCGTCAATCAGTATATTAACTTCATCTTTGGAGTTATAAACGTAAAAGCTAACCCTTGATGTGGCCGAAACATCTAGCCTTTCCATTAGAACCTGAGCACAATGATGTCCTGACCTCATAGCTATGCCAAAATCGTTTAAAATAGTAGCCAAATCATGTGGATGAATGTCACCCAAATTGAATGAGATGACTGCACCTCTTTCATTCATAATGTGAGGTCCATATATCGTGATCCCTCGAATCTCATTCATTCTCTCTAGAGCGTATTCAGTAATCTGTATCTCATGCTCTCGAATACTCTCAAACCCCAGGTCGTTTAGATAGTCTATGGCCGCACCAAAGCCTATGACGTCAGCAATGTTAGGAGTCCCTGCTTCAAATTTGTATGGCAGGTCATTGAATGACGTAGTATGCTTATGGACTTCCTTAATCATATCTCCGCCGCCAATGAAAGGTGGCATTTCCTCCAAAATTTCCCTTTTCGCATATAGTATCCCAACCCCAGTTGGTCCTAGCATCTTGTGAGCAGAGAAAGCCATAAAATCGCAGTCGAGATCTTGAACATCGACTCTCATATGGGGCACTGACTGAGCGGCATCGATCATAATTGGCACGTTCACCTCATGTGCAAGCTTTGTCATTTCCTTAACAGGCAAAATAGTACCTAAAACATTAGACATTTGAGAAATCGAAACCAATTTCAATTCTGGATCATGAACTTTTTGCTTGAAGTCCTCAATCTCGATACGCCCTTCATCTCCTACAAGTAAATAATCTAAGGATGCCCCAACTTCTCCCGTCACTAACTGCCACGGCACGATATTACTGTGATGCTCGATTTCAGTTATCAATACCTTATTTCTTTTTGACAAATGCTGGCGGGCCCAACACTTAGCAACCAGGTTTATTGATTCGGTCGCGTTTCTAGTAAAGATAATTTCGTCTGCAGAACGTGCATTGATTAACTTGGCAACCTTCAGACGGACATCTTCATACGCAAACGTTGCCTCCTCTGCCAACTGATGGACCGCTCGATGAATATTTGAATTATAATTCATATAGTAATTGCTAATGGAGTCAATCACAGTTCTAGGCTTCTGTGTAGTAGCAGCGTTATCTAGATAGATTAGCTTATGGCCTCCCTTAATCCTTCTTTGAAGGATCGGAAAGTCCTGTCTTATCCTCTCAACATCTATGGTCGAACTCTGCAACATCTTACTAATTTTCTCCTTCAGAGAGCGTCCTCAGTTTAGAAATATCTTTAATGTCATATTTAAATGAGAGCACTGAGAGTCTGCAGTATATGGCCGTGATAAAATTGCGAATTCTCTGCACTATTGTAACCATTATTGCTTTCAAGTCAGATTCAAACCACTAAAGGAGCTGGTCTTTTTGGAGACCATCTGTGCTGCTCTACTCGGCAAGTTTAAATTGGAATATCAAGAAATTTTAAGTTCAACGTGACAGTTGTTGTCCTCTGGCGAGAACCTTGGCTCAAACCGTTGACGGATTTTGAAGTCGGTACGGATGTTTGTGCCGTCTGTAAAAAAGAGTTTCAAGTCATGGATTTTGTAACTTCTTGCGAATTCTGTTCCGTTGGAGTGATCCATGTTGATTGTGCACACGAACACATTCTGCTCGAACACAAATCACTGTTGGATAGAAAGGTAATGTTGCACAGAGATAAGAGACTGCATGACTATCAATAAGCCATATTAATTATTCGAATCTTCAGGATTAGTCTCTTTGTACAACCAGCATTTTACATATCCAGTTTTAGTTTTGAACAG
This sequence comes from Nitrososphaeraceae archaeon, assembly GCA_035697905.1. Lineage (GTDB taxonomy): Archaea > Thermoproteota > Nitrososphaeria > Nitrososphaerales > Nitrososphaeraceae > TH5896. The sequence continues at coordinate 329 of DASSCH010000150.1, read as the reverse complement.
AGGAGGATCCTGTAAGCATAAGTCCATCGCATGGGGGCACCTCTCATAAAATCTACATCCCTTCAGTTCTGAGGCCAAGTCTGGAGGATTACCTTTGATGGAGTCTATCTTACTAATGGTGGAGTGTATTCTGGGTATAGCCTTAATCAAAGCTTGAGTATATGGATGCCTTGGATTAACGAGCAGTTCCGAAGAGGAAGATAATTCTACAATCTGCCCAGCATACATTATCCCTATCCTATCGGCAATCTCGGAAATCAACGAAATATCATGGGTTATCATTACAATGTTCATCTCTCTTTCAGCTTTGAATTTCTTCAGCAAATTCA